>JAXDMU010000314.1:0-3928 GCA_034665905.1 Aliidongia sp.
CCGATCAACCTCGGCCCGCAGATCGGCGACCTGCGCCGCCATGGCTTCCTCATTACCCCGGAACGCCTCGGAACGGGGATCGACGGCACTCGACAGGATGGTCATGAAGTCTGGGTCCAGGCGCGGCAACGGGAGGCCGCACAATGCCAAGGGCACGGGCCGGGCGGCAAGGGGTTTCGAGCGCTCTTTCGAAAGGAGGTAGTGTATCAGTTTGAATTTATAACAACGTCATTTCGGCATGATGGGCTTCGCGCTTGGCCTCGATCTCCTATAACCTGGATTACCGACGCCGCTTGACGGCGCGAGATCGTCACCTCGCGGTTCAGAGATGCCCGTCCAGCGCGGTATGCGACAGCAGCGCGGTTCGGAACCCGGCTTCGGTCATTTTGACCATGATCTCCTCGACATGCTTCATGTCGCGCGTCTCGCACACCACGTCGAGATCGGCCAGCTTGACCGGCACGTCCGAGAACAGGCGCTGGTGGAAAATCTCCACGATGTTGCCGCCCAGATCGCCGATGATCCGCGCGACCCGGGCGAGAGCGCCCGGCGCGTCGGTGATTTCGGCACGCAGGCGCACCAGCCGGCCGCCGCGCACCATGCCGCGCATCAGGATCGAGGCGAGCAGGCGGGCATCGATATTGCCGCCGCACAGCACCACGCCGACCCGCTTGCCCCTGAAGCGCTCGGGATGCTGCAACAAGGCCGCGACGCCGGCGGCGCCGGCCCCTTCGGCCGAGAGTTTCTGCACGGTCAGCAGCATCTCGATCGCGGTTTCGAGATTATGCTCGTCGACCAGCAGGATGTCGTCAACCAGTTGCTCGACCAACCGGCGGGTCAGCACGCCCGGTTCCTTGACGCCGATGCCCTCGGCCACGGTCTGGCCCGGCACCGGGTTAGGCAAGCCCTTGAGGGCATTGCGCATTGAGGGGAATTGTTCGGACTGGACGCCGACGATCTCGATACCCGGTTTCAGCGCCTTGGCGGCGATCGCGACGCCGGAAATCAGGCCTCCGCCGCCGATCGGCACGACCAGCGTGTCGAGGTCGGGGAAATCTTCGAGCAGTTCCAGCGCCAACGTGCCCTGTCCGGCGATGATCCACGGATCGTCGTAAGGATGGACGAAGACCATCCCCTCGGCCGCCGCGATCGCATAGGCCGCCTCGCGCGCCTCGGTCAGGCTCGCACCGCGCAAAGTGACGCGCGCACCATAGGCGGCGGTGCGCTCGATCTTGGTGAAAGGCGTGTCGAGCGGCATGACGATGGTCGCGGGAATGCCCAGACGCTGGGCGTGATAGGCCACCCCTTGCGCATGGTTGCCGGCCGACATGGCGATGACGCCGCAAGCGCGCTCCTCCGGGGTCAGTTGCACGAGGCGGTTCAACGCACCGCGCTCCTTGAACGAGCCGGTGCGCTGCAAGGTTTCCAGCTTGAGCACGATATCGAGCCCGAGTGCGGCATTAAGCGCCAGCGCCGGCACCGCCGGGGTGCGGCAGACCGCGGCGCGGATCGTCGCCGCCGCCTGCCGGATATCGTCGAGCCCCGGCAGGGGCGTGCCGGTATCGTCCATCACACCCTCAACCAAGATTGAGGATGATAGTTTTCTTGGTGGTGAAGTGCTCCAGCATCGATTCGAGCGTCGCTTCCTTGCCGAGACCGGAGCTTTTCACGCCGCCATAGGACATATTGGCCTGCACCACCATGTTCTGGTTGACCTGGACGACGCCGGCTTCGAGCCGCTGGGTCGCGTCGAGTGCCGTCTTCAGATCGGTGGTCCAGATCGAGGCGGCGAGGCCGAATTCCGTGTCGTTGGCCTGGGCGATCGCGTCCTCGTACTCCTCGAATTTGATGAGGGCAGTGACCGGCCCGAAGATTTCCTCGCGGCAGACCCGGTGGTCGTTGCCGACGCCGGTGAAGATCACCGGCTGGACGAACAGCCCCTTGGCGAGCTTCGGATCTTTCGGCAAGGCGGAGCAGCGATGGGCCGTGCCGGCCGCTTCGCCCAGGGCGATGTAAGTCTTCACCTTTTCGAATTGCGGCACCGAGATGATGGCACCGATATCGGTCGTCTCGTCGAGCGGATCGCCCATGACCATGGCATCGACCTTGGCCTTGAGCTTCGCCAGGAACGCATCATGCAGCGAGGCGTGGACGAAGATCCGGCTGGCCGCCGTGCAGCTCTGACCCTGGCGGGTGAAACGCATGCCGGTCACGGCACCGGCCACCGCCTTGTCGAGATCGGCATCGCCCATGACGATCATCGGGCTCTTGCCGCCCAGTTCGAGCGTCACGGGGATCAGCTTCTCCGCGGCGGTGCGTGCGACAATCTTGCCGGTCTCGACCGAGCCGGTGAAGGTCACTTTGTTGACGTGGGGATGTGCGACCAGCGGCGCCCCCGCGCCCGGCCCGTCACCGGACAGGATGTTGAGCACGCCCGGCGGCAGCACCTGATTCATGATCTGGCAGGCGCGCAGCACGGCGAACGGTGCTTCCTCTGCCGATTTCACGATCACCGCATTGCCGGCGACCATCGCGGGCGCGATCTTCAGTGCCATCAGCATCAGCGGCACGTTCCACGGGATGATCGCGCCGACCACGCCCAGCGGCTCGCGCTGGGTGATAGTCAGGCTCTCGGTCTTGAACGGCACCGTCTCGCCCTTGATCTCGCCGCCCAGCCCGCCGAAGAAGGTGAAGACATCGGCCAGCACCCCGGCCTCGACCCGGCTTTCGGTGCGGAGCGCCTTGCCGGTTTCCAGCGTCACCAGCCGGGCGATCTCCTCGCTATGCGCCGCGAGCAGCCGGCCGCATTCGCCGACCAGCCGGCCGCGCTCGCGCGGATGCAGTTTGCGCCACTCCTTCTGCGCGCGGCGTGCTGCGGCGACCGCGAGATCGACATCGGCCGCCGCACCGTCGGCCGCCTCGGCGATCGTCTCGCCGGTCGCCGGATTGACGATGGGAAACACCTTGCCCGAGCGCGCCGGCTGAAGCCTGCCGTCGATCAGCAGAAGGTTCGACAATTCCTTGGCGAGCGCGAAGGGATTGAGATTCGGCTGTAACTGGTCTGACATGGCTCGTCTCCTCCAGGGGCGCTACAGCCCCAGCTCTTCGAGTATGCGCTGGCGATCGGCATCGAGTTCCGGGGCGGCCGCACGCGTCGTGGGATCCTCGAAACCGCTGAGCTTCAGCGGGTTGCCTGAAACCGTCAAGGTTCCGGTGATCGGGTCGTCCACCGTCACCAGCATGTTGCGCGCAGCCACTTGCGGATGGGCCAGCGCCTTGTCGATCGTATTGATCGGGCCGCACGGCACACCGGCCGCTTCCAGCACCGCGACCCAATGGGCGCTGGGTTGGGTTTCCAGCACGGCTTCGAGTGCCGCCGCCAGCGCATCGGCGTTGCGGCTGCGCAGATCGTTGGTCTGGAACTTGGGGACCGTCGCCAGCGCCGGCAGACCCAGCGCCTCGACCAGCTTGACGAACAGCGAATCATTGCCGGCCGCGATGATCAATTGCCCGTCGGCCGTCCTGAACGGCTCGAACGGCGTGATCGAGGGATGGCGGGCGCCGAGCGGTCCCGGTATCTGGCCGGTGACGCCGTAGCGCATCACGGCATTCTCCAGCAACGCCACCTGGCAATCGAGCATGCCGATATCGGCCTTGGTCGCCTCACCGGTCTGGGCGCGGTGATAGAGGGCGGCATTGACCGCGATCGCGGTATAAAGCCCGGCGCCCAGATCGCCGATCGAAATCCCGACCCGCGCCGGCTTCTGGCCGGGATGGCCGTTGATGCTCATGATCCCGCCCAGCCCCTGCACCACCATGTCGTAGGCCGGATGCTGGGCATAAGGCCCGGTATGACCGAAGCCGGAGGCCGCGGCATAGATCAGCCGGGGAAAGCGCGGATGCAGCGTGTCCCAGCCATAGCCCAGCT
>JAXDMU010000315.1:0-3303 GCA_034665905.1 Aliidongia sp.
GCCGGTAACTCGCCGTGCAGCGTATGCGGTGCGCGTCCGGCGAACAGCATCACTGGCAGCCGATAGCGGAACAGGTTCTGGATCGCCATGCAGGCGTTTGCGGTGCCGGCATCGACATGCACGAACACCGCCTGAGCTCGTCCGGTCGCCAGCGCATAGCCCCCCGCCATGTGCACGGCGACGATCTCGTGCGGGCACAGGATCATCTCGGGGTGCTTGCGGCCTTCCTTGTCCCAGCGCGCCATCTCCTCGATCAGCGACACGTGATCGGTGCCGAGATTCGCAAAGATATAATCGACCCCGAGATCGACCAGCCCTTCAAGGAAATGATGCGCGGTAGACTGGCGGCTCATGCTGGATGACGTTTCGATGTCATCTGCGTGACAACCCGCTTGTGCATGCCGGCAATGCCGGGGGTTTCGATCTCGATCCGGTGGATCGCACCCACCGGCATCATTTCTCTTCCGCCCCGGTCGAGGTCGCAGGGCCTTCGCCCATGATCAAGAGGACGGTGTCCTCGTCTTTCGCGCCGTCCCAATGCACCTGCTTGCCGAAATGCGTGACGAAACTTCCCGCCGGCATCGGCGTGGTGCCCTTGTCGGGATCGAATTTCGGCCCGGTCCCCACCCACCAGGTGCCTTGCAGCACGGTGATATAACGGTCGTTGGGATGGAAGTGCGGCCGGCTGAAATGGTTGCCTTTGAGCCATTTGACGAAGACGGCATAAAATCCCGGCTTGTCGGGATCGCCGACCATCACGGCGGTCTGCACACCGCGGGCGTCGGCCGCGCTCCATTGGATCTGGTCCGGCAGCTTGTAAACCACCGCCGCCGGGTTCAACTCGGCCGCGGAGCTCATGCTCAACGTGCCGGCAAGAGCCATCGGGATCACAAGATAACGCCAAAGCCGGCTGGGGCTGGTCATGGTTTTCCTCCGCTGCGGGATGCGTGAGCCATTTTGCGAACCGCAAGCTCACTTGATTATTTGCGCATGCTAGCCGGTCTCGTTCCTGTCGTGCAAGGTGCGCGCCTGCATACGTCTCAAGACGAGATGTTGAGTACCACGCAAGTGCAGCATGGAAAGCGCTTCCATCGTGCCGCGCAGTTGCTATCCTCTTCCCTCGCTTAGAACAAAAAAACGGGAGATATTGATGATGCGACACGCCTTGAGGACACTCGTTGCCGGACTGCTGATCGGCGGCGCCGCTTTCCAGTTTTCCAACTCGGCCTCCGGCCAGAGCGAAGGCGGATGGGTCACGCTGCTCGACAACACCAAGATGGGCGACTGGGATGAGGTCGGAAAAGCCAATTGGGCGATGAAAGACGGGGCGCTCACCGCCGACAAGCTTGACGGCAAGGACCTCTCTTATCTCGTCACCAAAACCTCCTACAAGGATTTCCAGATCAAGGCCGAGTTCTGGGCCGATGAGGAGGCCAACAGCGGCATCTTCATTCGCTGTGACCAGGCGAACAAGATCGACGCCAAGATTTGCTACGAGGTAAATATCTACGACAAGCGGCCGGACCCGTCCTACGGAACCGGTGGTATCGTCGATGTTGCCAAGGTCGATCCGATGCCGAAGGCTGCCGGCAAATGGAATACCTACGAGATCACGGCGCAGGGGCCGCATCTGGTTGTCGTGCTCAATGGTCAAAAGACCGCCGACGTGCAGGACGGCAAACACGCGAGCGGACCGTTCGCGCTGCAATACGCCTCGGGCACGATCAAATTCCGCAAGGTGCAGATCAAGCCGCTATAGGCAGGGCCACGAATGGGGAAATCGCGCCCGGCAAGCCTGCCGGGCGCGACGAGATTTAAACCTGGCGCACCACGCCCGCATGACCCGGCGCGCATTCCAGCGCGTCGCGGTCCCATTTGGCGGCATTGGCCGCGGCCTCATAGGTGCTTTGCAGGAATTCGAGCAGTATCTGGTCCGGCTCGGCGGCCGTTCGCACGGCGTCATAGGGCAGGATGAATTCGCCCAGCGTCTCGCTGAAGAACGCCGCGTCGGGGCGCACTTGCGTAGTGCGGAATCCGGCCGGTTCGGGATAGGCGTAACAATAAAACGCGGGATAATCGATCGCGCCGCTGCCCGGCCAAAATCCGGTGCTGCTCACTTCGTGCGAATACGCCTCGCATACCACGTCGTCGGCGAGATGCGGGACGCCGCCGGGATGGCGCGGTGCGCGTCGTCCCGAAAACCGCGTCACCGCGAGATCGAAGCTGCCCCAGAAGAAATGCACCGGGCTGGCCTTGCCGACAAAGCCTGTGCGGAATTGTTTGAACACCCGATCGGTGTTCACCAGAATTTGGAAGAAGCGCCGCACCGCGTCGGGAGCGTAAGAGGCATGCTGGTGGTCTTGCGAAAACCGGGTCGGCTCCGCCAATTCGCTGGGCATCTCGTCGATCGTGACGTCAATGCCGAGGTCTGAAAGCGCCGCCGTGGTCGCCCGATAGAAATTCGCGACCGATTGTCCGGCCAAGGCAAGCTCGCGAGTGGCGCCGTCGCTGGTGGAGATTCGCGAATGATGATCGATGAAGTCCAGATCGATCTGGAATGTCCTCGCGCCGTCCGGGATCGGCGAGGTGGTCAGACCGCGTGCGGTGACGTACAGCGCGACGTGCCAGGAATGGTTCAGCCAAGGCGAGCGCGCGAGACGAATTTTGCCGATGATCTGGGTCAACAAATGCAGGGTCGCATAGGTCTCGGACCATGCGGCGGTCGGCAATTCCGGCCACGGGACTTGCGAGGCATTGCTCATGCTTCACCCTAACCCCGTCACGGCGCATCGCAATGCTTATCGGGCAATGCTTATCGGCCAGCGGGCAAGGTCAGGAACCGGGACTTCCCGAGCATTGACGCCGCCCCCGCGAAGCCCGGTAGAGGCTGCGGCACCACCAGCGCCGCGTGATCGCCTGTAGCGGATTGCGGGCCAACTGATAGATGAAAAGAAATTCAATCATGGCGAAGTCCGTCGTCGTCTCCATCTAAAAAATGGGGCGGCATTCACGGATGAGAATGCCGCCCCCATCGCATCAGCCATGCAGTTTTTTCGCGGTCTCGGCGATCGCGCGGCCTTGATAGCGCGCCCCGGCGAGCTCGTTTTCGGAAGGCATCCGGCTGCCGTCGCCGCCGGTCTGGGTGGTCGCGCCGTAGGGCGAGCCGCCGGTGACCTCGTCGAGCTTCATCTGGCCCTGGAAGCCGTAATTCAAGCCGACGATGGTCATGCCGAAATGCAACAAATTGGTGATGATCGAGAACAGCGTGACTTCCTGGCCGCCGTGCTGGGTCGCGGTCGAGGT
>JAXDMU010000316.1:0-8111 GCA_034665905.1 Aliidongia sp.
CACCCGCCAACCGTTTCCTTAATAGCGACGATCCATCGGAAACCATTTGGAAACCCCGTCATAAGCAATCTGTTGCGGCCATATCTTGGCAAAGGATATGAAGATGACCAAACGGTTCAGGATGTCGATTTCGGCCGGATTACTGACTCTGTCGATCACGGCTGTCGCCGCGGCCGCGTCGAGTACAGCAGCGCCGAGCACATCCACGCCCGCCGCCTTGCTGACCGGTGCCCTGATCTGTGTCGTCCTGACGCTGCTGGTGTGGAGTGACGAACTCGACCGCAGCTCGGTTCGCCGTTCCCGTGCCGTCGCCCGACGAGAGAGATCGAACTCGAATAGCTGAATCCCGCGTTACCCCTTCGGCATACCGAAGCAATGCTCGGACCCGGGAAATCGGCGCGCCCTGACGTCCTCGGCGTAGGCCGCAGCGGCCGATGCGGCACCCTCCCCCAGATTGGCGTAGCGCTTGACGAAGCGCGGGGTGAAATCGGCGAACAATCCTAGCACGTCCTCCGTTACGAGCACTTGTCCGTCGCACGCGACGGACGCACCGATGCCGATCGTCGGGATGGTGATCGCCCCGGTGATGCGCCGGGCGAGCGGTTCGACAGTGCCCTCGATCACCAGCGAAAACGCCCCCGCATCGGCGATGGCGCGGGCATCGGCCAGTATCCTCGCCGCCTCGGCTTCCGCCTTGCCTTGGGTGCGGAAGCCGCCGAACCGGTTGACCGATTGCGGCGTCAGTCCGACATGCCCGCAGACCGGCACGCCGCGCTGGGTCAGAAAACGCACGGTCTCGGCCATTTCCTCGCCGCCTTCGAGCTTGACCGCGGCACAGCCGGTCTCGGCCAGCACACGGGCGGCGCTGCGAAACGCCTGAGCCGGCGATTCCTGATAGCTGCCGAACGGCAGATCGACCACGACCAACGATTTGGCGCTACCGCGCATGACCGCGGCCCCATGCTGGATCATCATATCCAGGCCGACCGGCAGCGTGCTGGGGTAGCCGTAAAGCACCATGCCCAGCGAATCCCCGACCAGCAGCACATCGACATGCGGATCGAGAAAGCGTGCGAGCGAGGCGGTGTAACAGGTCAGCCAGACACTGGGCGTACCGCCCTTGGCGATATCGCGAATGGTGGCGCGGCGGATCTCGGCATGGGTGCTCATCGCGCTGTCCTTTTTTGACGGCCGGAATTTCCGCATAAAGCGGGTGCCGAACCGGGGAGCAAATTGCCCGATCGCGGCGATCGGTTCAACCGCGCTGCACCCGAAGTGGACAGGGGAAGCGGTGCGCGGTAGAGGCAATCAGCCGAAACGCCGTGGAATCGTCAAAAAATGGGCATTCTCAAAGACCGCACCGCCGAGACCTGGGAATGGTGGGGTCGGCAGGAGCCGTATTTCGGCGTGCTGACCGACGAGAAATTCAAGTCGGCGACGTTCGACCGGCACCGCGAAGAGTTCTTTCACTCGGGCGAACGCCATCTGGCCGGCGTGCTGGTGCGGATCGAACAGATTTTCGGCCAGATCCCGCGCGGTGCGGCACTCGATTTCGGCTGCGGCGTCGGCCGGGTCCTGATTCCGCTGGCACGGGACTTCGCGCACGTGACCGGCCTCGACATCGCTCCCTCGATGCTGGCCGAGGCCGAGCGCAATCTTGCGGCACGCGCGATCGCCGGGGTCGAACTTCTGGTCTCGGATGGGCCGGTCTCGGCGCTGCGCGGCCGGTCGTTCGATTTCGTCCATTCCTATATCGTGCTGCAACATATGGCGCGGCGGCCCGGCTATCGCGCGATCGGCCGCCTGCTCGATCATGTGAGCCCGGGCGGCACGGTTTTCCTGCATCTCGGCGTCCGGCAGCGGGGACGCGGGCTGGGGCGGCTGTATTACCGGCTGATGAACGATGTGCCGGCCGGCTATCTGCTGGCCCGGCTGCTGACCGGACAGAAGCTTGTCCCGCCGCCGATGCGGATGAGCGAATACGACCTGACCGCGGTCGGTGCGATGATGCAGGCACGGGGTTTCCCGCGCATCATGGTGGAGTTCGAACAGCACGGGCCGACTCTGACCGCGTGCCTCTACGCCCGGCGTGCCTAACGGACGCAGACAGCGCGCAGACGGCGAACCATCGGGCGGGCCGCGCGGAAGCACAGCCGGGCGGCCCCATAAAATACCGGAATGCGCAGAAACATACCGACCAGCCGCTCGACCCGGCCCGCGACATACCGGGCCGCCTGCGCCGCCTTGGTGTTCGCAACCGGTGCTTGGGCCGCAGCCGCACGGCCGGCAAAGCCGATATCGCTAGCGAATTGCATCGCCCTCAGCCGCTCGACGATGCGGCCGCAATCGATCCGGTCCAGCGCCGCGTCGAGACCGGCCCGGACCTCGCGCGCCGCCCGCAAGGCGCCATTACCCGCAGGCGCCGCACCATCGCGCCACGCCGGAATGTCGCGCAGCCGCTCGATCAGATCGGTCGTCGTTTCGTAGAAATGGATGTTCGGATTCCGGTCCTGACCCAACCACAATTCTTCGAACACCGGCAGTGGTCGCACGAAGACCGGCCGGCGCGCCGCCAGCGCGTTCAGCACCGGAATCCCAAAACCCTCGTAATGGGTCGGAAAGACGATCGCGTCGGCATCGGCATAGAACGCCCCCAGTTCCGCGTCGTCGAGCTTGCCGACCGCAACGCCCCGGAGATTGGACGCCGGGCTGAGATGCTGTGGCGCGAACGGATCGACCGCGGACGGTACTTTCGGCTTTTCCTCACCGAGCGCAATGACGAGTCGATCGGGATACGCGTCGGCCAGCGCATTGGCGGTCGGTGCCAGATGCTTGTGCTGATAATGATTGCCCAGGACCAACACGGTTCCATTGCCCGGTACCGGCCGGTCGGTGCCGGGCATGCGGTAATCCGCCAGATCTTGCGACAGGAGGACGGTCGAAAGCACGACCCGATCGGGAATCCGAAACCGGCTTTGTAGCTGGCCCAGCGTCATGCGGCTGAGGGCGGCGACCATGTCGGCATTCTCAAGACCGAATTGCCACAGATTGTAGAGCCGCGGTGAGGTTAGTTGCGGACAATCGATCGAGATCGTGTCCAGCATATAGAGGCCGATCACAGCGCCCTTCATCACCAGCCGCTGAAGCGTGTTCCAATCGTAGGGCTGCCCGACCCGAAAGATCACGGCAAACTTCTCGGGTCCGTGCGGATCGCGCAGACGCGCGCCGAGCGCGCCGTAATTCCAGAACTCGAAAGTGTCGGGTGAGCACAACACGTGAATGTCGAAGCGATCGCCCCAAACCTCAGCGGCGGCGGCCAGCAACTGCCGCCCGGCCTGGAACGTACCGTTATGCGCCGGCACGAAACTGGAAAAATCGAAGGCGAGATCCAGCCGCCCGGAGGCATTGGGGATCAAGGCGGCGAGTAATTCCTCGGCCACAGTTTCCGGCGCGTCGTAATAGGCGCCGGTATAGGAGCCATATTCCGGATAGCGCCGATCGAGCAGCGCCCGGTTGGTTGGTTCCCAATGATCGCGTGCGCGATCGGCCGTGCCGAAGGATTGTTCGCCCTCGTGCCAGACGAACGCGCGGTTGGCGAGCACGGCGCGATAGCCGCACCGCCCGGCCCGCATGACCAGATCGTTCTCTTCATTGTAGCCGGCGCCATAGATCTCGTCGAACCCGCCGAACTCGGCCAGAATGTCCCAGCGGATCAGCATGCAGAACCCGACAGCGGTGGGAACGTAGCTGTAGTCCGGCAAAAGGGCGGCAAGCGCACGGTACACCTCGCCCGTCGGGCTTTTGCCGGCAAACCGCACGGCGAGCGGCAGGGTGGCAATCGTGGCATTGTTCGAGCGCGGATTGACAAACGCGATCATCGGGTCGAGCCGGGAGACGCGGACCATCTCGGCCAACGCACCGGGCTCGACCATCGTATCGGAATTCAGCAGCAGCAGATCGCATTTGCGCGCGACCGCCTCGCCGATCGCCCGATTCATCGTCTTGACGAAGCCGAGATTGACGGGATTGGTCTCGATTCGGCAGGTAAAACTCATCTGCGCCCGCGGCAGGATAGCGACCAGTGCCGCCGCAAGCGGCGCATGATCGGGCGAATCATCGTACAGCACGACCTCGCCGAGCGCCGAGACTTCGGCCGCACAGCGGATCAGCGAGCCGATCACGGCCGCTACAAGCTGTTCGTTCTTGTAAAACGGGATGGCAATCAGAACCGGCCGGGGCGCCGAGCGCGAACCAGGACCGGGGAAAAGCGATTCCATCTCCGTCTGCACCCTTCTCGGTGGTCAGAACCGGAGCTTCTATAGACCGGGGCCAAGGGCGGGTAAAGGGTGAACCGAAAATCACCCTGTTCCCACCAGAAGGAGAAATTATGGTGAAGCCTTGGAGCCTGTGCTATGTCCGATCGATTATGGCAACCGTCGCCCAATCTTCCCCTCTTTATTTGCGTCTTCCTGCTAAGATGCCAGCTTGATGGCTGAAGCTCTCGATATCGACACCGAATTGCTCGAAGGCTGGGTCGATGGCTGCGCGCAGGGCATCGTGCGCGGTTGGGCACGGCGGCCGGGCGCGCCGCGCGATCCGGTCACGGTCGAAATCCTGGTCGATGATGTCGTGGTCGGCCGGGGGATCGCCCGGCTGAAGCGCGCCGATCTCGAAGCGGCCGGCAAGGGCGATTGCGGCTTCGAGATCGCCATTGAGTTCGGCCGGCTCACCACCCCCAAAACCGAAGCGATCGTGCGCGCCCGGAGTGGCGCCGCCTTGACCGGCAGCCCGGTGGCGATCGACGTCACGGAATTGGCGGCCCGGCATCCCCCGACCGGCGATCGGCCGCTCGCCACGCTGCCCGTGCCGTTCACGGGCGCGGTCGGCGGCTATCTCGATGCCTTCGGCCCCGGCGGAATCGCCGGCTGGATCTACGATCCGGTGGAACCCTCGCCACCAGTCGTTTTCGAGATCTGGGAGGCCGGACGGCGGCTGGCGACCGTGACGGCCGATCGCTGGCGGGTCGATCTGGAAGAAATGCGGCAAGGCGACGGGCGCTGGGGTTTTGCCGCACCGCTGCCGCCGGTGCTGTTGGACGATCGCAACCACGAGATCGATCTGCGCCTGGCCGCGACCGGCCGCTCGGTGCTGGCCGAACCGTTGCTGTTCCATCTTCCCAAAAGCGACGGGGTCGCGCCGATCGCACCGGCCCGGCCGAAACGGGATGTCGAAGCCGCAGCAAGTAGCTGGACCAGGCCGTTAGACCGACCGGCACCGCCGGGTACGCTGTTCACCATCATCGTCAATTTCTACAATATGCAGCGCGAAGCGGCACGGACCTTGACCTCGCTGTCGCGGTCCTATCAGCGCGGCATCGGCGATCTGCGCTATGAGGTGCTGTGCATCGACAATGGCTCGGACCCGCCGCTCGATCCAGACTGGATCGCCAGCTTCGGCCCGGAGTTCCGCCTGATCCGGCCGTCGCGGGTTCTGCCATCGCCGTGCGCCGCGATCAACGAGGCCGCACGCGAGGCCGCCGGCCACTATCTGGCGATCATGATCGACGGCGCCTATGTGCTGACGCCCGGCGTCTTGCGCGAGGCGTGGGATGCGATCGAGGAAAGACCGGGTTCGATCGTCGCGCTGCGGCAATGGTTCGTCGGCGGCGATCAGCGCTGGCTCGCCCAGATCGGCTATGGCGGCCGGCAGGAAGACATGCTGTTTGACAAGATCGCCTGGCCCGATGAGGGCTACGATCTGTTCAAGATCGGCTCGCCGGTGCGCGAAAGTCCGAACAATTGGTTCGACGGCATGATCGAGACCAATTGCCTGTTCCTGCCGGCCAGGCTCTATCGGGCGATCGACGGCATGAATGAGAGCTTCGCCGTGGCCGGTGCCGGCTTCGCCAATCTCGATCTGTTCAAGCGCGCGGCCGAGACGGTCGGCGAGCCGGTCGTGGCGCTGCTGGGCGAAGCCTCGTTCCATCAGTTCCATGGCGGCACCACGACCAACGTACCGGACGACGAAATGGCCCGGCGCGTGCGCGGCTATGATCAGGATTATTTCCAGATCGCCGGCAAGCCGTTCCTGGGCGTGCCGTTGATCGATCTGCATCTGCGCGGACAGTTCCGCACCGCACGCGGCACCGCGGGGCGGCAAAGGCCGCTTTCCCCGGCCCGGCTCGGCCTCACCGACCGCGTCCGGCCGGGTTCGCTACCGCTGCATTTCGACGAGGCCGCCGCCGCCTATCTGCAATCCGTCTATGTCGAATGCGGCCTGCATCGCGAGACAACATGGCAGGGCCACCGCGTCTCGCTGGCGCCGGCTGACGTGCTCAATATCCAGGACGTCATCCACCGGGCGCGGCCGGGCCGCATCGTCGTGGTCAATGCCGAATACGGCCTGCTCCTGCTGCTGGAGTCGCTGGTGCGTCTGTCGCAGATCGACGGCGCGCGCATCGTCAGCATCGGCGGCGAGGCGGCGGACTTGCCGCCGGGCATCGACCGGATCGCGGGCGATCCGCTTGCCCCGGACGTGCTGGCGGCGACCGAAGCGGCACTCGGAGCCGAAGAACAAATCCTCGTCCTCTATACGCCGCGCGCGGGCGATCATTTTCCGATCGAGGCGCTCAGGGCCTATGCCCGCTTCGTCTCGTGCCGATCCTATCTCGTCTTTATCGGTTCGGTCTTCGGCCAGCCCTGGCTCGGCTATTCGAAGAACTGGTTTCAAAAAGCCATCCGCATTCTGGTGAGCGAGGCGCCGTTCGCCATCGATTTCAGCCGCGATCAGCATCTGATCAACACCTGCCCCCACGGCTATCTGCAACGGATCGGCGGCTTTGTTGCCTTGGCCGAGGATGACGATCTGCGCTGGACCGTGACCGTCTGCGAGGAGCCCCGATGAACCGCTTCTGGACCCGCTTCGTCAAACCGATCGTCGAGACCGCCGCACCACGCCGGATGATGGAGATCGGTGCGGATTCCGGCTGGAATACCCAGCGCCTGCTGGATTATTGCCGGGAAACCGGCTGCACACTCGACATCATCGATCCAGTCCCCCGCCCCGCCCTGCACGAGGTACTGACCCGGTTCGAGACGGAATATGTTTGGCATCCGTTGAAGAGCCTGGAGGCGATCCCGCTGATCGATCCGGTCGATCTGGCGCTGATCGACGGAGACCATAATTGGCACACCGTCTATGGCGAACTGCAAGCGATCTTCCGCCGGGCGAGCGAATCCGGTACGCCGCCGCCGATCGTGCTGTTTCACGACGTGGCGTGGCCCTATGCCAGGCGCGACATGTATTACACGCCCACGGATCTGGCGCCCGGCGAGCGCCAGCCCTACGCCTATCGCGGCATGATCCAGGGGCAGTCCGACCTGAGCGAGGACGGCTTCAACGGCATCCTAGCCAATGCGCTGCATGAAGGCGGGCCGCGCAACGGCGTGTTGACCGCGATCGAGGATTTCCAGGCCGGACTCGGCGCCGAAATGTCATTCCACCGGCTGCCCTTCTATAACGGGTTGGGCATTCTAGTGCCGGCCGAACGCTCGACACTGGCATTGCGGAGGCTGATCGAAAGCTTCTTCTCGGCTGAATCGCTGCTGGAGACCTGCATCGTCCTGGAAGAGGATGGCATGCGCGCGCGAACCGATCTGGCCGTCCACCAGATCCGCCTGACCCAGCGAACCGAGGCGCTGCGGCGCGCGAAAACCATCATCGACGCGCTGCGCGACGAGGTGACATCGCTGAAAGCCACCCGCTGACCGATGAGCGAGCGCGGCCGCCCGCGGGTCTATCTGCATATCGGCCGCAACAAGGCCGGCTCGACCAGCTTGCAGGATTTTTTCGTGGAGCGGCGCGAGAGTTTTGCCGAAGTCATCCCGATGCCGCAGCGGCAGCCGAACGGTTGATTGCCACGCGTAACCGCTTCTCCAACATTGTCACGTAATCCGATGGGGCAGGTTGACGGGCCGGCCGATGACCATCTCCGGCTTGCGCCAAACGCGCATCTCGACCAACCGATAGGTCATCTCGCTGAAGACAATGAGTAACGCGAAGCCAATTGGCACCTCCAAAACGACAGCATAGCCGCTCGCGACCGCCCGAGC
>JAXDMU010000317.1:0-4155 GCA_034665905.1 Aliidongia sp.
AGATGGTTGAGATCATCGAGCAGGCCGGGCCGCGTCGCGGCCGGGAAACCCAGGACACACAGGCTGCGCAGATGCGCCTCGCCCAGCATCGGTTCGAGGCCGCCGGTGAAGGGCGTGTCGACCAGCACGGCATCGAGATGCATCGGCGTCTCGGGCACCGCGATCGGATGGCGCCGGGTCGAGATCGTGCCGTGCAGATAGGCCAGGGTCTCGGCATCGTCGAGCGCCCGGATCTCAGGCATGAAGCCCTCCATCAGATCGAGCGCGCGGTTGGTCTCGGCAATGAAGCCGGCCAACTCGTCACGCCAGGACCGGCCCTGCCCCTCCGCCTCATCCGCCGGGCGTTCCATCAGCACCCGCTCGGCCCGGCTCACCTGATCGGGCGGCGGCAGATAGAGCAGGGTCATATGATAGGCGCTCTCGAAGCGCGCGCGGCGCTGCCCAACCGGCAAGCCGATTTCTTCAAACGCCGCCCGGCGCTCCTGATCGACCAGCCAGGAGGCCGGGTCCGGGAACTCCGATTCCGGATAGCCCGGCGCAACGCTGCGGGCGGCTTCGAAGAACAAGGCCCAGCCGGAGCCGAAGCGGCGCAGCACATTGTTGAGCCGCGCGCAGGCGGCGATCAGCTCGGCCTCGGTCGCACTTTCCAGATCGGGACCACGGAAGGCGAAGCTGCGCTGGAAGCTGCCATCCTTGTTGAGCACGACACCCGGTGCCACCAGCGCGGCCCAGGGCAGCCGGTCGGCCAGCAGATCGGCACCCCGGCGATATTCCGCGAGATTCAACATGTGAGCCAGACCTTCTGCCGGAGGTGGCGGGCCAGCACGGACGCAAATTGCGGATCGCGCCGGGCGGCGAAGACAGCGATGGCATGGCCGATCGCCCAGAAGGCGAGACCGGCGATCCAGAGCTGGAGCCCGATGCCGACGGCGGCCGCGACCGTGCCGTTGACGATCGCCAGCGCGCGCGGTGCGCCGCCGAGCAGGATCGGCTCGGTCAGCGCCCGGTGCAGCGGGATCTCGAAGCCTTCGAGCGCGGGGGCGCTCATGACACCAGCGCCCCGCCGCCGAAGGAGAAGAAGGTCAGGAAGAAGCTCGACGCGGCAAAGGCGATCGAGATGCCGAAGACGATCTGGATCAGCCGGCGGAAGCCGCCCGAGGTGTCGCCGAAGGCGAGGCTGAGGCCCGTGGTAATGATGATGATCACCGCGATGATCTTCGCCACCGGCCCCTGGACCGAGTTCAGGATCTGCTGGAGCGGCTGCTCCCACGGCATGTTCGATCCGGCCGCCAAGGCGTAGGTCGGCAGCAGCGCCAGGCTGGCAATAATGACGGCCAGGGATGGCAGACGATGGGAGAATGACAAACGCGACATGATGATCACTCCTCGGATTTGGGGCGGGGACTGTCGAGACGGACGGGGGTGGGCCGGTAGCCACCGCGCTCATCGAGGCCGGTGACCTCGACGATCTGGTCGATGCGGCGCTTGCCGTCGCGGTATTTGATCAGCACCACGACATCGACCGTCTCCGCGATCAGCTCGCGCGGCGGGTTGGCAATGGTGCGCAGGCAGAGCTGCTCGAAGCGGTAAAGGGCGCCGACGGGGGATTTGGCATGGATGGTGGCGACGCCGCCGGCATGGCCGGTGCTCCAGGCATCAAGCAGATCGATCGCCTCGCGCCCACGCACTTCACCGACCGGAATCCGGTCGGGCGAGAGCCGCAAGGCCGAGCGGACCAGATCGGAGAGCGAGGCGACGCCGTCCTTGGCCAGCAGGGCTACGACATTGCCATGCGGCAGCAGGATCTCGCGGCGGTCTTCCAGCAGCACGAGCCGGTCGCCCAGATCGGCGGCGATGCGCAGCAGGGTGCGGGCGAGCGTGGTCTTGCCGGTCTTGGCATCGCCCGCGATCACGACATTGAGCCGTTCATGCATCGCACGGTCGAGGAAGTCGGCCTCGGCCGCCATGAGGACTCCGGCCGTGACGTAATCGGCCAGCACCAGTTCGGGCGCCGCCTGGCGGCGGATCGCGAACATCGGCGCGGTCGCGACCGGCGGCAGCAGGCATTCGAAGCGCTCGCCGGTCTCGGGCAACTCGGCGCTGACGATCGGTGCGCCGGCATGGGCCTCGGCCCCGACATGATCGGCCACGAGGCGGATGATCCGCTCGGCATCGGCCGGGGACAATGTCTCGCCGGTCGGCCGGCGCGGTTCGCCCAGCCGCTCGACCCAGAGCGAGCCATCGGGATTGAGCAGCACATCGACGACACGCGGCTCGTCGAGCCAGCCGGCGATGATGGGGCCGAGGGCGGTGCGCAGCATCGCCCGCCGCCGCTCGCGGCTCTCGGGATGGGTGGCGCGGCTCATCGCGTGCCTCCCGTCGCGCCCTCGACCCGGTGCGCCAGTTCGGGACCGAAGCCGCGCCCGGCGGCGATGCGCCGGCTGAGTTGCTCGATGAAGGATTGGAAGCGCGCTTCGCCGGAGGCCCGCGCCGCCGCCTGCTCGGATTCCGGCAGCGGTGCCGTCACGGTGAGCTGCCAGCGGATATAGAGCGCCAGGGTCTCAAGCAGGATGTCCTGGTTCCGCTCGATGCGCGCGACGATGCCGGCGAAGCGGTCGAGCCGCGCCTTCAGCACAGCATCCGCCTCCTTGCCGGCGCCGCGCGCGAGATAGGCGCGCAGCGCGTCGGCGACGATGCCGGATTTTGACGAACCGGGCTTGCGGGCGAGCCGGTCGAGTTCCTCGGTCAGCGCGTCGTCGAGATAGAGATGGTGGCGCGGCTTCATGACGAGCTTCCGCCAAAATCCGGCAGCACCTCGTCATCCGGGCTGTGGTCCGGCTTCAGATCCTCGCCTTCACTGATACCGTAGGCGCGGGTGATAGCGGAGGGCTGGATGGGATCGACGCCCGGCGCCTGGCTCTGCGCGCCCTGGTCGAGATCGTCTTCCAGCACCGCGCCGAGATCGGTGCCGGGCGTGGCGTCGGTGGGCCGGACGATGCCGTCCTCACCGGGCAGGCTCGGATGGCGCCCGCCTTCGGTCTCTTCCTCCGGGGCAACCGCCGGCGCGGGTGCCGGTTCCTCGACCAGCCTGGCATCGGTGCCGCGTACCCGGCCGGACCAGTCATGGGCCCGGCCGGGCGGGCGATCGGCGAAGCCGCGCTCGGACAGCACCGGCGCCGGCAGAATCCGGGCGACGAAGTTGCCGTCCCGGTAATAGCGCAGTTTCTTGGCCCGGATCGGCGCCAGGCCGGACACCAGCACCAGCTCGTCGGCCGGCGGCAATTGCATCACCTCGCCTGGCGTCAGCAGCGGCCGGGCGGTTTCCTGGCGGCTCACCATCATGTGGCTGAGCCACGGCGCCAGCCGATGGCCGGCATAATTGCGCTGTGCCCGCAACTCGGTCGCGGTGCCGAGCGCGTCGCTGATCCGCTTGGCGGTGCGCTCGTCATTCGATGAGAACGCGATCCGGACATGGCAATTATCCAGGATCGAGTTGTTCTCGCCATAGGCCTTGGAGATCTGGTTCAGGCTCTGGGCGATCAGGTAAGCGCGGATGCCGTAGCCGGCCATGAAGGCGAGTGCGGTCTCGAAGAAATCGAGCCGGCCCAGCGCCGGGAACTCGTCCAGCATCATCAGCAGGCGATGCTTGCGTGCCTTGGCCGGATCGCCTTCGAGCCGCTCGGTCAGGCGCCGGCCGATCTGGTTCAGCACCAGCCGCACCAGCGGCTTGGTCCGGCTGATATCCGAGGGCGGGATCACCAGATAGAGCGAGGCCGGGCATTCGGCATCGACCAGATCGGTGATGCGCCAATCGCAGGCCGATGTGGCGGCGGCAACCACCGGATCGCGATAGAGGCCGAGGAACGACATCGCGGTCGAGAGCACGCCCGAGCGCTCATTATCCGACTTGTTCAGCACCTCGCGCGCGGCCGAGGCGACGACCGGATGCACCACCGGGTGCTCGGCGCTGCCCAGATGGTTGGTCGCCATCATGGCGCGCAACGTATGCTCGAAGGACCGGCGCGGATCGGACAGGAAGGTCACGACCCGGGCCAGGGTCTTCTCCTCCTCGGCATAGAGGACATGGAGAATGGCGCCGACCAGAAGTGAGTGGCTGGTCTTTTCCCAATGATTGCGCCGCTCCAGCGACCCCTC
>JAXDMU010000318.1:0-2924 GCA_034665905.1 Aliidongia sp.
TCGTCAAGCAAGAGCATTGCGCATTCGCATCGGGTTTCTTTCGAGGGTAAATTAATGAGCATCGCGATCGTGACCGGTTCCGGCGGCTTGATCGGTGCCGAGACCGTCAAGCTGTTCGCCGAGCGCGGCCTCGAAATCGTCGGCATCGACAATGACATGCGCAGCCAGTTTTTCGGTGCCGAAGCGAGCACCCGCTGGCAAAGCAGCGTCCTGCAAAATTCCGTGCGCAACTTCACCCATTACGATGCGGACATCCGCGACGAAGCGGCGATCGATCAGATTTTTGCGCGTTACGGCAAAGACATCGCCGTCATCATTCATTGCGCGGCCCAGCCATCGCATGATTGGGCGGCAAAGGCGCCGTTCATCGACTTCACGGTCAATGCCAACGGTACGTTGGTACTGCTCGAAACCACGCGCAAGCATTGCCCGGATGCCGTCTTCATTTTCGTCAGCACCAACAAGGTCTATGGCGACCGGCCAAACCATCTGCCGCTGGTCGAACTGGAGACGCGCTACGAGCTGGCGCCGGAGCATCCCTGGGCCGCCCGGGGATTCGACGAAACCATGTCGATCGACGGTACGCTGCACAGCCTGTTCGGCGCGTCCAAAGTGGCGGCCGATGTTTTGACCCAAGAGTACGGACGGTATTTCGGTATGAAGACCGCGTGCTTTCGCGGCGGTTGCCTGACCGGTTCGGGTCATTCACCGACCCAGCTCCACGGTTTTCTGGCTTATTTGGTAAAATGCGCGGTCACCGATACGCCCTATACCGTGTTCGGCTACAAGGGCAAGCAAGTCCGCGACAACATCCATTCACGCGATCTTGTCGAAGCCTTCTGGTGCTTCTTCCAGCGCCCGACCGCCGGCGAGGTGTTCAATATCGGCGGCAGCCGGCATTCCAACTGCTCGATGATGGAAGCGATCGCCATCGCCGAATCACTGACCGGCCGGCCGATGCGATACAGCTATGATGAGACGAACCGGGTCGGCGACCATATGTGGTGGATCAGCGACGTCCGAAAGTTTCAGACCCGCTATCCCGAATGGTCTTATGCCTATGATATCCGGACGATAATGGCAGATATCCATTCCGGGCTGAGCGACCGTCTGTCGACCCGCGTCGCCGCACGCTGATCTTCGGCACCGGCGGGATGCAAACACTGGTGTTCAAGCGGGCACGGGCCGTCGCTCTGGGAATCGCCTATCGGCATCCTCTGTGGGTCCGGGCGTACCGAATCGCCACGTCGCTGGTTCTGCTGTACGGGCCGGCGCCGCTGCGCCAACGGTGGTCACGCCTGCTGTCGCATCGGGAATTGTGGCAGGTGCCGCGCAACCTGCTTCAGGATTACCCGCTCGGCACGATCGAACGGCGTCTGCGCGCGCGCGCGGGCCTCGAAGCCGCCGGGCCGCGCCTCGAATCCGCCATCGTCGCCGCGGCGCTCTATCAATATCCGTTCGAGATCCTCGATCACCTGCCGCTTACCGCCGAGAGCTTTCTCAGCTCGGGACGGCTGCGCCAGATCCTGCTCTCGACGCCGATGGTGTTTCGCGACGAGCGTCAGTTCCAGGCCGCAATGGTCTTTCTCAAGCGGCTGTTCGCCGATCTCGACGAGTTGTGGCACCGGCCGCTGGCGGAAAATCTGCGCCGGCGCGTCGCCGCCATCGTCGCGCAGGAATTCACCTTCGTCCCCGCTCTGTTCAGCGACGAAAACCTGCGGCCGCTGGCGGTTTGCGTCGGGCGCTGGGTCGAATATCACCTGACCGCGACCGGACATCAGCTGGATTTCCAGCCGCCGCCGCGCATCGGGACGGGACGGCAGCGTGTCGGCATTCTGGTGCGCGATATCCGGCCGCGAACCGAGACCTACCTGGCGATGGGCTTTGGTGCCGGCCTCGATCACAGGCGCTTCGAGGTCGTACTGATCACGACGACCGCCCCGGACGCCACGGCGTTTTCCGATTTCGTCACCCAGCATTTCGAGCGGCTCGCGATGATCGGCGATCATGTCGCCGGGCAGGTTTCGGCGATCCGCGCGCTCGATCTCGATTTTCTGGTGCTGGGCAATACGCTGGCCGCGCAGGCGTCGGACTTCCTGGCACTGGCGGCGCATCGGTTGGCGCGGGCTCAGATCTTGCCCAGCGCCATCGCCCCGGTGACGACCGGGCTGAGCCGGGTCGATTACGTCCTGACCGCCCCCACGACCGAGCCCCGCGATACGGTTCAGGCGCATTACAGCGAAACCGCCATGCTGATGGATGGGCCGTTCAATTGCTTCGTGCTGGGCGAACGCGACCCGCGGCTGGCCGCCCCGCCCGTGCCGGTTCCGGCCGAGCCGGTGATCTTCACCTCGGGCGGTGTTATCTACAAGCTGACGCCGGAGCTGCGTCGCTGCTGGGCGACCCTGCTGAAGCGCGTGCCCGGCAGCCGCCTGATCCTCTATCCGTTCAATCAGAATTGGGGCGCAGAAGCCGGCCATGCCTATCTGGTCGACACCATCAAGAAGGCCTTCGCGGCGCTGGGCATCGAGTCGGATCGCATCGAACTGCACATGAATCTGAGTCCCGATCAGATCGTGGAGATCCTGCGGCGCACGACGGTCTATCTCGACACCTTTCCCTATTCGGGTGCCGCCTCGTTCATCGAGCCGATCACGGCGTTTTGCCCGGCGGTCACGCTGGCCGGCGGCACGCAACGCGGCATGCAGGGCGCGGCCATGCTGAACGAACTGGGCCTCGGCCAGTTGATCGCGGCCACCCAGGAAGAATACATCGAGATCGCCTATGGGATCGCCACCGATCCGGCTCGGCGCGCCGCCCTGGCGGAGCGTATCCGGATCGGCGCCGAGAACGCGCGCTTTCTGTCGCCGGCCGCCTTCGGTGCCGGCTTTGGTGCCGCCCTCGATCAAATCACCGCCGAAGCG
>JAXDMU010000319.1:0-3492 GCA_034665905.1 Aliidongia sp.
CAATCAAGGTGGCGCTGGTTGGCGTCGGCAATTGTGCAAGCTCGCTGGTCCAGGGGCGTTATTTCTATGCCGACGGCCGTGCGCCGGCGGGTTTGATCCACGAGCGGATTGGCGGCTATGCGATTTCCGACATTCAGTTCGTGCTTGCGATCGACACCGATGCTCGCAAGGTCGGTCTGGATCTTGGCGAGGCGGTGTTCGCCAAGCCCAATTGCACCACCGTCTTCCAAAGCGACATCCCGTCGACCGGGGTTGAGGTTCGCATGGGGCGGGTGCTCGACGGCATGGCCGCGCACATGGAGAATTATGGCGAGCGCGGTTTCGTTCGATCGGACGCTGCTGAGGCGAGCGAGGACGACATTGTCGCTGCGCTGATGGAGAGCGGCGCCGTGGTCCTGGTCAACTTCCTGCCGGTGGGTTCGGAAGAAGCGACCCGCTTTTACATGGAATGCGCGTTGAAGGCCGGGGTTGCGGTGGTCAATTGCATGCCGGTGTTCATCGCCAGCGATCCGCAATGGGAGCGGCGCTTCGCCAAGAAGAACCTTCCGATCATCGGCGACGACATCAAGGCGCAGCTTGGCGCCACCATCGTCCACCGCGTCCTTTCCAGCCTGTTTCGGGCGCGCGGGGTTTCCTACGACCACACCTATCAGCTCAACACCGGCGGCAATACCGACTTCATGAACATGCTCGACCGGGCACGGCTTGCCTCGAAGAAGGAATCGAAGACCGAGGCGGTGCAATCGACCCTTGCCGACCCCCTCGGCGCCGACGACATCCATATCGGCCCCAGCGACTACATCCCCTGGCTCAACGACAACAAATTATGCTTCCTGAGGATGGAAGGCGGCCTGTTCGGCGATGTGCCGATGAACCTCGAGCTTCGCCTGTCGGTCGAAGACAGCCCCAATTCGGCGGCAGTGGTGGTCGACGCCATACGCTGCTGCAAGGTCGCCCTCGACCGCGGCATTGGCGGCGTCCTCACCGGACCCTCCGCCTTCTTCTGCAAACACCCGCCCCAGCAGTTCAGCGACGATGTCGCCGCCCAGCTCACCGACGAATTCATCGCAGGCGAGCCGATCCCGATCCGGCGTCAGGCGAACGCGTGACCGAAGCGCTGCGCGGCTACTAGAAACCGGCTCTAGATCTCCGGGGCGAGATTGGGCCGGAAACCGAGCCGGTGCATGATCGCACGCAGGGCGAGGCCGATTGCAAGCAAGGCGAGGCCCCACAGACAAGGTTCGGCTCCCGTTCCGTAGATTGCGAACAGGATGAACAGCATGGCGATGACGACGATCGAACGCGCCAAAGGTGAACGGCTCAGCCGCCAGGCCGAAAGCGCGCCGGCGAGATAGACGACGAGCACTGAAGCCGTCGACAGGAGAATGATGAAAGTGAACAAAGCGGCGCTGGCCCGGCTGCTATTGGCAAGGATCAGCAGGACCGACAACAGCGACCCGACGATCTGCGCCCCCACCGGCGTGTTGCCCCGCCAGGTCCAGGTCATTGCCGCCGGCAGGTCGCGCCGCAGGCCCAAGGCGTAGCCAAGCTCGCCAGTGCCAAGAATCAAGGCGTTGAGGCAGCCGAAGGCGGCGATGGCGATGGTGAGCGCGACGAGCAAGGCGGCGCCGCCGCCCCACTGCGCCGAGATCGCATCGGCGAACGGCGCAGGCGAAACGGCCGCGACCGCTGCCGGCAGAATCAGCTGCACGCTGGTGCTCGCCAGCAAATAGAGGATGGCGACAAAAAGGGTGCCGCCGAGAATGGCGCGCGGGATGGTGCGAGCAGGATCGCGAACCTTGTCGACCGGCGTGGTCGCATTTTCGAAGCCGGTGAGCGCAAAAAAGGTGAGTGCAGTCGCGGTCGCGAGATTGCCCGGAGTCACCGCGATCGGCGCCAGCGGTTCGAAGGCGACCGATCCGATCTTTCGCAGGAGGAAGATCAGGATCACGCCGACCAGCGGCAACAGCCTGATCGCGACGGTCACGATCGACATCATTCCTGATGCCCGCACTCCAAAGGCGTTGATCGCGGTGAAGAACAGGACGCTGCCGATGGCCACCGGGATCACAAAACCGGGTCCGGTGAAGGCGGGATTTATCCACGACAGCGCCGAAGCCCCGGCAATCGCCACCGCGGCCTGGGCGGCCAGGTTCGAGACCCAGAAGGACCAGGCAGCGAGGAAGGCCGGTCCTTTCCCCAATTGTCGCTCGATATTGGCCTGGAATCCGTCGCCGCCGAGCGTGGAAAGACGGGCGAGCGAGAAGGCGATGGCGAGGGCACCGACGCTGCTCAATATCCATCCAATTACGGCATTGGCTCCGAGCGGAGCGAGCGCCACCGGCAGCATGAAGATGCCCGCGCCAATCATCGTGCCGATCGCCAGCGCGGTCGTCATCCAGATGCCGATCCGGCCGTCGGTTGGACCCCCCATGCCTTTGGGTCTCACGAAAGGCGCGTCGTGACAATCCGGTTCGGTCGGGCTCATCCGCGGCGGGGCGGCTCAGTCCTTGGCAAAGTAGCCGATGGTCGGCCTGAATGCGCTAATGTCGATATGGTTGCGCTCGGCGCTTGCTGCGACGGTGGCGACGTCCTTTTCCACATAGGGCCGCGACCGGGCCAGGGCTTCGGCAACTGGCGCTGGCGAGAGGAAGGAACGCAGGGCAAAGCTGGCGCCACTGCAGTTCTGGATCACCTTCGCAGCTTCGGCCGTATCCAGTCCCCGGGCGGCGGCGACGTTCAGGAGCTCTGCGGCATTCATGAGGTTGGTGGCGAACAAAAGATTGTTGAGGAGCTTGATCGTTTGACCGCTGCCCAGCGACCCAACATGAAAGATGAGGTGCGCATAGGAGGTCAGCAAAGGCCGCACCCGGTCGATCGCTTCGGCGTCGCCGCCGACCATGACGGTGAGCTCGCCGGCGAGCACTGCCGCCGGACCGCCGCTGAACGCCGCATCGAGCGTCGCCACTCCCGACGGCGCGCTTGCGCCGATCTCACGCACAAGATCGGGCGAGCCGGTGGTGTGGATGACGAGGACCGATCCCGGCCGCAACGCGCCTAGCGTCCCTTCGTCGATCAGAACGCGGCGGACCTGCGCATCATCGAACAGGCACAGGACGAGGATGTCCGAGCTTGCCGCAAGCTGGCGATAGTCCGCCGAAGCCGCGGCGCCTCGGCCGCCGGCCTCGATTTGGCCCGACCCTCGCGCGAAAACGGTGACTGAATGACCGGCGTCGAGGGCGCGCAGCACCATGTTGGTGCCGATCGCACCAAGTCCTATCCAGCCGACCTCACTCACGTTTCGCGCTCTCCAGCATTGGTGACGTCAGGATCCGGGCGGACCCGACGTCGTGTAGGTCATTTCAAATTTCAGATAATCCAGACGATGCGTCTTGATCAGCCAGCGGCCATCGACCCTTGCGTAGGTCTGGCGATAGTGGCCGAAGCCCCGCTGCCAATATTTCTTGCCGCCGACTTCCCAGGTCAAATCGT
>JAXDMU010000320.1:0-19447 GCA_034665905.1 Aliidongia sp.
GCTGGGGTCTTGATAGGCTACGATCTACTCTTCTGGGCCTATCATCGGCTTGCGCACACAGACTTGTTCTGGTACCGGGTCCATTATATTCACCACGAGTCACGCTCCCCCAACGATCCGCGTCACACGTTGTACAATCATCCACTCGATTTTATCCTCGGCACCCTGTGCGCCCTGCTTCCTCTGACAATCGTTCCGATCCACATCGTGGCCGCGATTATCTGCTTATTCCTGCAAACATTCCTGATCATTGCTTCCCACTCAGGCCAACAAATTCGCGTGCCTGGCCTCTATAACTCGCGTCATCACGATGATCACCATCTCCATTGCTGGGGCAACTACGCGCAGAACATTGCCTTGGTCGACATGCTATTTGGAACGCTGATTTCGTCAGTGCCGAAGCCGCCCGCACACCAAAAGCTAAACAAGCTTACTTCTGACGAACCTACCGCCGGGAGCTAACCTGGGTTTCACAAACGTGATGCATGCATCGACGATGGCTTCGACGACAAAACGGGGTTGCCCGCGCGGTGATTTTGAGTTGTCCCGGGGGTTCCTGTCTGCCGATCGAGCACCAGCGATGTCAGCGGAACGGGCTATCATCTCTCACGCTATCGCGGCCTCAAGGCGGCAAATTAGCCGATGCTCGCCAGCCGAAAAAGCCTCGGGCGCTTTCCGATCGAACCTGATTAGACATCGCTCCGGGCTTCATCGAACGGCCGTTCCGGATGCATGAGCAAGGCCGAAACACACCCAATGCAGAGAAAAGCGATCGACATCAGGAACGGTAGATACCAATTTTTGGTCATCTCGATCACGTAGCCGGCAACCAGGGGGGAAACGATTGCCGCGAAGGCCGAGCCCATATTCATCATCCCGGACGCCGTGCCGGAGTATTTCGGCGCGATATCCATCGGTACCGACCACATCGGCCCGATGACAAGCTCGGCAAAAAAGAAGCCGCTCGACAGGCACAGGGCGACATCCGTGATGTCGTGCAGAACCAAAATCGGCAGAAGCGACAGAAAGGCGCCGGCGAATCCCAACATGGTGACGCTCAGCCGGGCCACGCGCACATTGCCGGTTTTTTTCAGGATGAAATCGGAGATCATGCCGCCCAGCGTGTCGCCGACCACGCCGGCAAAGAACACGCCCGATGCAAAAAGCGCCGATTCCTTCAGATCCAAATGATAATTGTTCTTGAAGAACAGCGGCAGCCAGTTGAGGTAGAGCCAGAGGCACCAGCCATAGCAGAAATAGGTCAGCGTCACCGGCCACATGCGGCGCGCCAAGGGAAGCCAGGGAATCGCCGGCGCCGCATTCGTGTCGGCCCGCACCGGCAAGCGCTCGAGTTCCGCGGCGGTGATGGCGGGATGATCCTTTGGATCATTGCGAAAATACCAGACCCAGACCATGACCCAGACGAGGCTCACCAGCCCAAGCAGGACGAAGGAACCGCGCCAGCTGACTGCAATCGTCAGCAGCGCGATCAAAGGCGGGGTCACGAAATTCCCAAGGCGGGAAAAGGCGTGGGTCAGGCCCTGAGCGAAGCCGCGCGCGCCCGCTGGCGTCCAGTTCTGCATGGCGCGTGTCGCGGTCGGAAACGTCGCTCCCTCACCGAAACCGAGCAAAAGCCGGGCGCAGAAGAGCATGAACAGGCTATTGACAAAGCCGGTCAGGATGGTCGCAACCGCCCAGATCGTGCCGCACCAGAACAAAGTCCGGCGCGGCCCGAAACGGTCCCCGACCCATCCGCCGATCGCCTGGAACGCAAGATAGGGGTAGGCGAAGGCGGAAAACACGTAACCGAGCTGGATATTCGAAAGATGCAGCTCGTTTTGAATATCGTTCGCCGCCGTGCTGACATTGACGCGATCGATATAAGTGATGAAATACATCACACAGAGCAGGCCCAGGACCACATGGGTCGGCCGCAGGACCTGCCGCATCTCAGTGCTGGCTTTCGGGCATGCGCACGATGAGACCGTCCAACGCCGCCGTCACTTTTATCTGACAGGCCAGACGGGAATCGCTGCTGGATCCGGGGGCAAAATCGATCATGCTGCGTTCCTGACCGTCTGGCGGAGGCAGCTTGTCGAGCCACGCGGCATCGACATGAACATGGCACGTGGCACAGGCACAGGCACCCCCGCAATCGGCATCAATGCCGGGCACGCTGTTGTTGACGGCACCTTCCATGACCGACAGCCCGACCCGGATCTCTAGGCCGTGTTCGGTTCCGTCATGTTCGACATAAATGATCTTGGGCATCTCTCATTCCGATTGTTGCTAGGGTCGTCAGACGTCAAATTTCTTTCATCGATACCGCCGGATCGCGTAGCTTGGCGCGATCGACCCGGCGGCCTTGGCCGATCAACAGCTTGCCGGCCATGAATTCCGGCCCGGCATTGACCGCCTCGACCGCTTGTATCGCCCCGTCCACAGTCAGATGGAACAGGGCGAACTGCCCGGTCGCCGGGTCGCCGCGCACGATGACCTCCGTGGCGTCGAACGGCAAGCCGGCAATCTGAAGCTTTAGATCATATTGGTCGGACCAGAACCAAGGAACTTCGGGCACGGGCGGCGTACGGCCGCACAAGGCAGCCGCGGCCTGACGGGCTTGTTCCAGTGCGTTGGGCACGCTTTCCAGCCGGCCGCGGCGGTGATAATGCGGCAGTGCGCGGTTGGTGCAGTCGCCGATCGCACGGATTGCCGGATCGCTCGTGCAGGCCGTTTGATCGACGATGATGCCGTCGCCGCAATCGAGTCCAGCATCGCGCGCCAACTCGGTATTGGCGATGCCGCCGACGCCGACCAATGCGGCATCGCAGGCGATCACCCGCCCGTCGGCCAACTGCACGCCGCCGACCTTGCCGCGATCATCGACGAAAGCCGCAACCTGGGCATTTAATTCGAATTCGACGCCCTGGTGCCGATGAAACCCCTCGAAGAAGTTTGACAAAGGGATGCAGGAGACGCGTGCCAGTACCCGCGCCTCGCGCTCGATCACCACGACTTCGGCACCGAGCATGCGGGCCGAGGCGGCGACTTCCAGGCCGATATAGCCGGCCCCGATGATCGCCAGTCGCCGTCCGGCTCCGATCGCCGCCTTCAGCGCGTCGGCATCGGCGACGCTGCGCAGTTCGAGAACGCCCGCAAGCCCGGCACCTTGTAGTGTGAGTCGCCGCGGGCGGGAACCGAGCGCCAGAATGAGATGGTCGTAGCCAAGAGTTTCGCCGCTTTCCAGAACGACCTGACGGGGACCGCGATCGATTGACCTGACTCGACTCGACAGGCGCAATGTGATCGATTGCTGGCCATAATAATCGGCCTGGCGCAGCGCCAGGCTCGATGCGTCGGCCGCCCCGGTCAACCACGCCTTCGACAAAGGCGGTCGGTGATAAGGTGCCACCGGTTCGTCGCCGATCAGCGTGATCGGTCCCTTCCAGCCATATTGGCGCAGAAAGCCCGCCACCGATCCGCCGCCATGGCCGCCGCCGACAATGATGATATGCTGCGGTGATAGATTCACGCCAGGGCTGCTCCCGTTCCTAGGCCATCGAAAGCGGCGGCCAAACGCAGATTTCTGCCCCAGCCGCCCTTGCCGTCAAACCGTTCTTGCATAGCATTGCTAATACCCGCCAGCATCTGGAATCACGCAAATCCGATGCATTCAAGCGTCGGTGTCGGTCGATTGCACCTCGCGCGCGTGAAGCCTGGACGATAATTCGGCCAATCGCGACAGCAAGATGCCGGCATCGAGCGGTTTGGTCATATAATCGTCCATGCCGGCCGCCAGATATTGCTCCTTCGCCCCGACCATGGCATGGGCGGTCAGGGCGATTACGGTGATGGCGCCGTGGGGCAGTGGCAGCGCGCGGATTCGCTGCGTGGCTTCGGCACCGTCCAACACCGGCATCTGCACATCCATCAGCACGACATCATAGAGGCCGGTTCGGACCGCCTCGACCGCGGCAGCGCCGTTGCCCACGATCTCGATCAGATGGCCGGCCGACGACAGGATCGCGCGGATAAGCTTTTGATTGATCGAATTATCTTCCGCCAACAGAACGCGCAGCGGATGGTTTGACCGGATGATGGCATCCGATGTGATTGCCGCCAGAATGTCGTGGCGCGCCGGCGCCAGCGGAACCTCGAACCAGAAGACACTTCCCAGGCCCAGCCGGCTGGTCACGCCGATGCTGCCGCCCATCAATTCGACCAGTTGGCGGGAGATGGCGAGCCCCAGTCCCGAGCCGCCGAAGCGGCGCGTCATTGAACTGTCGGCCTGGGTGAAATTTTGAAACAATTGCCGGGATGTCGCGGCTGTCATGCCGATGCCGGTGTCGGCGACCTGGACGCGCAGAACGGGCGCTTCGTCCGGGCCATGGCTTGCCACGGTCACGGTCACGTGCCCGCGCTCGGTGAATTTTACCGCGTTGGCCAGAAGGTTCAGCAAAATCTGGCGTAGCTTAGTCGGGTCGCCGCGAAAGGAACTGCGGCTGACCTCGTCCACCATTAGATCGATCGTGATTTGCTTGCCTTGAGCGCGTGGCGCCAGCAGCTCGACCGCGCCATCGACCAGCGCGCCCAAATCGAAATCGATCGATTCAAGTTCGACCTTGCCGGATTCCAATTTCGAAATATCGAGAATGTCGTTGATGACGGCAAGCAGCGAATCGGCGCTTTCGCGAACCGCCTCGGCATAGCTTTTCTGCTCGGGATCGAGCTTCGTGCGCAGCAACATCCCGGTCATGCCGATGACACCGTTCATCGGGGTGCGGATCTCGTGACTCATATTCGCCAGGAATTCGGATTTGGCCCGGTTGGCGAGTTCGGCCGTCTCCTTGCTCTGGCGCAGCGCCTCTTCGTGACGACGCCGCTCCGTCACGTCACGGCCGGTCGCGAGCACCAGATCCTGATCTTCGAATCTGATCGGTTGGGCCGAGATTTCGATGTCGCGCAATTCGTCTACGGGGGTACGGATTGAGACGAAGATCGTGCGGCCGGAACCGCTCAGCAGATGTTCCAGATCGGCGGCGCGCCGATCCGCCCTGTTCCAGATACCGACCTCGACATCCAGCCGACCGATCACATCTTCGCGCTTGCAGCCATACAGTTTCAGGAACGCTTCGTTGACGTCGATATAGCGTCCTTCATTCAGGGTATTGAGCGTCATCACGTCGGGGCTGGACTGGAACAGCGTCATGAACAGCTTTTCCGACCGGCTGCGGGCTTCTTCGGCCTGCTTGCGCGCCGTGACGTCGGTGAGCCAAGCCAGCGACGCGGGCTCGCCGTTCCAATTGATGGTGGAGGCAACGGTCTCGACCCAGACGATCCTGCCGTCGGGCCGACGCAAACGGAATTCATATTGCGCCAACAGATTTTTTCCGGCGAGCCGTTCCAGCCGCCGGGCCGCGACCATCGCCAAATCTTCCGGATGGATATAGCTGATGGCGTTATTACCGGTCGCGAGAAAGGCAGTAATCGAGTCGAACCCGACCATTCGACCGAGCCCGATATTGGCAAAGAGCACCTTTCCGTCGGCTGCCGTCACCAAGATGCCGTGACCGGCTCCTTCGACAACGTTGCTCAATTGCTGTTCGGCCCGCCGGGCTTCGGCCAGATCGTTGATCCGCAGTACCAGCGACTGATTGCCGTGCTCGTGGGCCACGATATAGAGCAGGATAGGGGTCAATTGTCTCAAGTCCGGGCGAAGCTGGATCGGCAATCCCGTGCCCCCGGTCTCGATTCGGGCTTCGTGAATCGCCTTCATCACCAGGTTGCGATCCATCGGGTGAATGACATCGATGAATCGGATACCGGGTACCATGGCGCGCGCCATCTGCCGCTCGCGCTTACCCTCCACCAGAATTTGCTGAATATGCCCGGAATCGTCCAGGTCCAGATAGATTCCGGGTGCTGCCGTGCCGGTGAACGCTATCGGACCGCCTGCGGACACAGTTCCCCCTCCAGACCTTTCCTGACGTTTGTATACCCCAGATTGACGCAGGCTACGAGGGCATTCCCCGACTTATGTCTGGAAGCGCGGTAAAGATCAATTAAGGGAGTATACCGGACCTCTTGTGGATCGCTTAACTCGATCCGGTTTGTGTCGCTACCTCTGCCACCCAGCAGCACGCTCAACCGCTTTTGCTCTCGGCATCGCCGATCTGGGACGAGATGCCGGCTAACCGCGACAGCAGGCCTGCCAGATTCAGCGGCTTGGTCAGATAGTCGTCCATGCCTGCGGCGAGATATTCTTCCTCCGAGCCAACCATGGCGTGGGCCGTCAAGGCGATTACCACGATGTCGCAGAGCGGCGGGGGCAGGCCGCGGATCTGCCGTGTGGCCTCGGCGCCGTCGAGCACAGGCATCTGCACATCCATCAGAACAAGGTCGTAATGGCCGTTCCGCACGGCCTCCACGGCCTCAACGCCGTTTCCGACGATATCGACATGGTGGCCGGCCGAAGTCAGGATCGCGTTGATAAGCTTTTGATTGATCAGATTGTCTTCGGCCAGCAAGACGCGAAGCGGGCGGGCTGGACGGACGATCGCGTCCAGGGTCTCGACCGACAACAAGTCCGGCAGGGAGAGGACCAGTGGAACCTCGAACCAAAACGTGCTGCCGTCGCCGAGTTGGCTTGACGCGCCAATTCGTCCGTCCATCAACTCGACCAATTGCCGCGAAATCGCGAGTCCGAGCCCGGAACCACCGAAGCGGCGCGTGACCGAACTGTCGGCCTGAGTGAATTTCTGAAACAGCATCGCGCGTGCCGTATCGGCGATGCCGATCCCGGTATCGCTGACCTCGATCCGCAGGCACAGCGACTCGCCACTGGTCAGTGCCGCCGAGACGGTTACCTTGCCATGCTCGGTGAATTTCAATGCATTGGCCAGCAGATTCAACAGCACCTGGCGCAATCGGGTCGGATCGCCCCGGAAGTTATCGCGACTGTCCTCGCTCACCAGGCATTCGATCGTCAGACCCTTTTGTTCGGCGCGCGGCCGCAGCAGGGCGACGACACTATCCACCAGGACCCCCGGATTGAAGTCGATTATCTCCAGTTCGACCTTGCCGGCTTCCAGCTTGGAGATGTCGAGGATGTCGTTGATAACCGCCAACAGCGCATCGGCGCTGTCTCGCACCGCTTCGGCATAGTCGCGCTGGACGCGATCGAGCGGAGTCTGGAGCAGCATGCCCGTCATGCCGATGACGCCGTTCATCGGCGTGCGGATTTCATGACTCATATTCGCCAGGAACTCGCTTTTGGCCCGATTGGCCAACTCGGCCGCTTCCTTGCTTTTACGCAAGGCCTCTTCGTATCGGCGCCGTTCGGTCATGTCGCGGCCGATCGCCAGAACCAGATCCTGACCTTCGAATCGGATCGAATGGGCCGAGATCTCGATGTCCCGCGCGCCACCATCGGCCGACCTGTTCGATACGGGCACCCGGCGCGCGGCACCGCTCAGCAGGCGGTCGAAGACCCGGCGGCGGCTCGCACTTGTGGTCCAAAGTCCGATCTCGTCGGTCTTGCGGCCGATCACATCGTCGCGTTTCAGCGCAAACAGCCGCAGAAAGGCCTCGTTGACGTCGATGTACCGGCTTTCGTCCAGGGTGCTGAGCGTCATCGCATCCGGGCTTGATTGAAAGACGGTCATGAGCAATTGCTCGGAACGGCGCAAAGCCTCTTCGGTCTCCTTGCGCGCTGTGATGTCGGTCATCCAGGCCAGCTGCGCCGCTTCGCCGAACCAGTCTATGCGCGAGGCCAGCCCTTCGACCCAGATCACACTGCCGTCATTGCGGCACATCCGAAACTCGTGATGATCGGGCGAATCGCTCATCGTCATGGTAACCCGTCCGCGCAGGCGGGTCTGGATCGTCGGCAGATCGTCGGGATGGATGAAGAAATCCTGACGCTTCGAACCGGCTTCGGCGAAGGCCGTGATCGACGGGAAGCCCAGCATTCTGGCAAATCCGAGGTTGCAATAAAGAACCCGTCCGTCCGATGCATTCATGACAATGCCGTGGCGCGATCCTTCGACGATCATCCGCATCTGCGCTTCGGCTCGCCGGGCCGCAGCCGCTTCATCAAGACGCAGCGATAGCGAAAGCGTCTCGTTCGCTTCGGCGACGAACCGCATCTGCACGGTGATCCAATGCCGCTCGCCGCGTTTCAGCCGGACCTGAAGACACCCTGAGCGCCCGATTTCACCGCGCGCCCAACTCAGCGAAACGTTTGCAAAGTCCCGATCTTCCGGATGGACAAGATCGATAAACGAACTTTCGGCGACAAGTGCCGCTGCCAGCCGCTCCTCACGCGCGCCACAGGCTTTCACCTGATTGGGACGTCCGGCCATATCCAACACCAGATCAATCCCCGGGAGTGCGGGTGACGACATCATGATCTGGTCGGCTGCCAACAAATTTTCCTCCAAGCTTTTAATGCTTCCAGCTTGCATAGCATCGATATGCTCGTGACGATAAGGAGAATAAATACCACGAGTTTTCGATGACGTAACGTTAATTTGTTGTATATCGAATAGCTTTCATCCTATTTGGTTGTGTTTCGTGCCTGAAGGGCGCCGAAGGCAAGGTATTTCGCTTATCGTCTTTCACCAGGCCGGTAATCGGCTTCGATGTGACCGGCCAATTGTGCCTGGGTGAATCGCACCGGTTTGGTTTTCAGGGCATCGAAGAGGGGCGTTTGATCGGCAAAATGGGACGAGCCGGAATCAAGTGTGGCCGTGCCGAATTGATGGATGCTTTCGGATCTAAGAGCGCCGGATTTGTCCCAGGTGACGAACATGATGAGCGTATCGCCGCCATTTGCCGTCCGCGTCCCATCGGGTTGCGGCGCCCCATAGACCGCGCGAAACGTATCGGGGCCGCCATCGATCGGTAAATCGACGGTGCCGCGGCGGACCAGCGCGGGTCGAGCCGGCCGAAATGGCTTTTCAGCGATTTGATCGCGGCTTGCAGCGTGTCGATCGGTTTGGGCACGGGCTGGCCTTCGATCTCGGCGTGGACTATCGGCTCGCCCGTCAGGATCGCCAGTGCAGCGGCGGGGTTGGCCTGATCGGTTTTGCGGTCCCATTGACGCAGAAACTCTTGCGCTTGTTTCAGATCGCGATCGGCACCGGGATCGATCGCGACCACTTCGGCGATGATCGCAGCCATTCTGGATCGCTTGCTATAAGCGAGATCGAACTTGTCGCGGCGGAACGCCTCTTCGGTGATGGCCGGATCGGTGCCGAAGGTTTCGAGTGCCCGCCACGCCCGGTTGGTCATGTTGGTCTGGATGCCCAGCCTGGCCGAGTAATCCTGGGGCTTCAGATCGTCTTCGGGCGCGGTCGCCTGGAACGGCGTGTTGTTCGAATTGAAAACGAAGCCTGACGGCGGATTCCACAGCTGCGGAATTTGGTCGAACGGCAGATAGCCGTGCCAGATCAGATCGGATCGGTCGCCGGGCAGAACGCCGCTCCAATCGACGCCCTCGTGACGGATGGGGAATTGTCCATTATAGACATAGCCGATGTTTCCCCGCTCGTCGGCATAGATGTAATTGATGCTGGGCAGCGCCTGGAGTGCCATGGCGGCGCGCCATTCAGCGAGATCGCGGGCCTTGTCCAGCCGGTAATATTGCAGTGCCTGACGGACTTCACCCATTCCGGCGTAGCGGATGGCGAAGGCGCCATGATCGGTCTTCAGGACCGGCCCGTGCGCGGAATAGAGCACGTCACGATGCACGGTCCAGATCAGCGGTCCCCAGATCTTGACCCGCAGCTTGGCATCGCTTTTCTCGAAATCGCGCCATTGCCCGTCGAGCCGATACTGATTCTCGTTCTGCGGGTTCAGCGTGAGTTGGTAGACGTCGACCAGATCGGGATTGTTGACGGTATTGGCCCAGCCGAGATGCTCGTTATGGCCGTGCAGCATGAAAGGGGTGCCGGGAAAGAACCCACCGGCAACATGCCAGCCTTCCTCGCTTTCCAGCACCGCCTCGTACCACGCGACCGGGCCGGTATAGGGCTGATGCGAATTGACCAGCAGGCGGGTAGCGCCATCGGCCGCACGCGCCGGGGCGACGGCGACGCCGTTGGAACCGATCGGCAGCGGATTTCGGGTTGGCAGGAATGCGTCTTTGCCTTCCTTGGACAGCGCCGCCCCGGCATTGGGACTCGTCAGATTCAGCAGCACCTTGTCCAGCCCATAGAAAAACGGCGTCTTGAACACGAATCCGGCGGCGATGTCCCGGCCAGTCACCGGCAGCAAACCCGGTGCGGCGGCTTCAGGGTGGCGCGCGGCGTAATCATTAACGCCATCGGCATAGGCTTCGAGCACCAGTTTTAGATCGGGCGGCAACTCCTTGTCGTATTTGGCGTCTATGGTTTCCCAGACTCGGAACAGATGCACCAGGTAATCGGTAATGGCCGCCTCTCTCCCATCGCGGGCGGCCAGTGTGCCGCGGGTGGCCAGCGCCACGGTCTGGATGGTAGCGAAATCATCCTCGGCGTGGGCAAAGCCCAGGCCGAACGCGACATCGGCATCGCGCTTGCCGATGATATGCGGCACGCCGAACTCGTCGCGCTTGATGCGGACATCATAGTGTCCGGCTTTGGCGAGGAGCGGCGGCGCGTCGACGGCGAGCGGCTGATCCAGCCGATCGACCAGAATGATCCCGGCGAGGGCGATCACCGCCAGCGCCACGAGCGCCAGGGCGCCCCGTCCTAAAATTCGCATCCCAACCCCGCCGATTTTTCCTGGCGATCTTTCGCATGCCCGTTGATCCAGCACAATTGCGTGTGAATTTCCCGGATGAGATTGCATAGCCGCGCGGCATTCGCCATCGTGGCGGAGATCTGCGACAGACAAAGGATTTTTCAGCATGGGCTTCGATTTTTCCGGCAAGAGGATGGTCGTCACCGGCGGCAGCCGCGGTATCGGCCGGGCGATCGCCATGGGTTTCGCGGAAGCCGGCGGTGCCGTCTCGATTTGCGCGCGCGGGGCTGCGGATCTGGCGGCGACGCGGGCCGAACTGGCGCGGTTCGGCGGAACCGTTCACGCCGCCCCGTGCGATCTGGCAGACGGTGCCGCCATCGCCGGGTACATCGCGGCAGCGGCGGCGGCGCTGGGCGGGATCGACGTGCTGGTGAACAACGCCTCGGGGCTCGGTTCCGGCAATGACGAAGCAAGCTGGATCGTCAGCGTCAATGTCGATCTGTTGGCGACGATCCGCGCCTCCGATGCAGCGCTGCCGCATCTGATCCAGGCGGGCGAGGGCGCTTCGATCGTCAATATCTCGTCGATTTCCGCCTTTCGCCCGTCCTTGCGCGCCGCGCCCTATGGCGCGATCAAGGCTGCGCTTATTCACTTCACCGCCAGCCAGGCGGCCCAGCATGCGCGCGCGGGCATCCGGGCCAATTGCGTCGCCCCCGGCTCGATCGAATTTCCCGGCGGCACCTGGGAGTGGCGGAAAACCGAGATGCCTGCGCTCTACAATCAGGTTCTGAAAAGCATCCCGTTCGGCCGGATGGGCTATCCCGAGGAAATCGCCTCGGTCGTGCTGTTTCTGGCCTCGCCCCTGGCCCGCTGGGTGACCGGGCAGACGATCAATGTCGATGGCGGGCAGTTGCTGGGCGCGTAACCATGGAGACTTGGATACGTGGTCTGTAACCACCCCTCGGGGTGGCGAGGCACCGCTCTTTTCCCCCGCGGCTCTCTTTGGAAGCGGCGGGGGAAACCAACCGAACCGGTGCTCGCCAAATCGGCCCGGTCACTCATGCCCCGGCGGCGGATAGCCGGGCAGCAATTCGGGCGGGGCCGGCAGGGGCGGGGTTCCGGCCGGACGGTTCTTCAACTGGTCGAGCACATAAGTCACCGCCGTCTCCAGTTGGACGTCGCGACCGGCCAGCAGATCGCCCGGCAGATCCTCGACCTCCATATCCGGCTTGACGCCTTCATTCTCCATCACCCATTGCGAATCGAGCCCATAGAGACTGTCTTCCGGGATGGTGATATAGCCGCCATCGAGCAGGAACCATTCGCCGCGAATGCCGCGAACGCCGCCCCAGGTGCGCGTGCCGATCAGCGGGCCGAGGCCGAATTTGCGGAAATAGAACGGGAAAATATCGCCGTCCGACGCTGAATAGTGGTTGATCAACGTCACTTTCGGGCCGTTGATCAGCGCATCCGGAATGGTCTGCGCGATGCGCTCGCGGTTCGTGGACATGCCGACCAGCACCCGGCGCAGGCGTTCCAGCACGATCTCGTCGATGAAGCCGCCGCCATTGAAGCGGTCATCGACGATCAGCCCCTGCTTGTCGGTCTGATTGTAGAATTGCCGGATGAATTGCTGCATGCCGAGCGTGCCCATGTCGGACAGATAGATATAGGCGACGCGTCCGCCCGACAGCTTGTCCACCGTGGCGCGATTATGCTCGATCCAATCCATTTCGCGCAGCGGCAATTCCTTCTTCAGCGGCTCGACCTCGATGTCGCGCGGCTTGCCGGAAGCGGCGTCGGCCACGCTCAATCGCACCGTCCCCTCGGTCTTGCCGACCAGGAAGCTGTAGGGATCGATATTGGGTTGGAGCGCGTGCCCATCCACCGCCAGTAGATAATCGCCTTCCTTGATGGAAATTCCGGGCTGGCTCAGCGGTGCGCGGTAATCCTCGCGGGTATTGTCGCCGCGATAGATTTTGGCGAAGACATAGTGGCCGGATTTCTTGTCGAAGGCCAGATCGGCGCCGAGCAGGCCGGTCGGCGTCTTCGTGGTCGGGTTGTCCTGATCGCCGTCGCCGACATAGGTGTGCGAATTGTTGAGTTCGCCCACCATCTCGCCGATCAGGTAATTGAGATCCTCGCGCGAGCCAGCGAGCGGCAGCAGCTTTTCATAGGCCGTCTTGACGCCGGCCCAATCGACGCCATTCATTTTCTGGCTGTAGAACATGTCGCGCTCCAGCCGCCAGGCCGACAGAAACATCTCGCGCCATTCCTGGCGCGGATCGACGATGATGTGCATATGGTCGAGGTTGAGCTTCTTTGCCTCGCTCTTGGGTTTGCCATCGACCAATGCTGCGGCATCGATCACCGACCAGTCCTTGTCCTTCACATAAAGCAGCTTCTCGCCATTGGCCGACAGGCTGTAGTGATCGAGATCCTCGATCACTACGGAATCCTTGCGTTCCTTCATGTCGAACAGCCGGAATGCCGCCTTCTCGCCCGGCAGCCGGCCGCCGATCAGTTGCGGCGGCTCGGTCAGGTAAAATACCTTGTCCTTGCGCACCTCAAGACCGTGGATTTCGGCGGCCGGGACAGGCAGGGGCACGATGCGATCCGCCAGCCCGGCAAGGTCGATCTTGATCGGCGCGATGGCACCGGGCTTCCATCCGTCCTTGTCGGCCGGCTTGGCATCGGCACCAGGTTTGGGGGGTTCGACCGCGCCCTCGTCCGACCGCGGGGCGAGCGGCGACGCCGCATCGGCCGTCAGCGTCGCGACATAGATGCCGACGCTTTTGATCGTGGCGATGTTCTGCTCGCGATCATGGGCCGCGGGGTTTTCGTGGCGCGACGACAGGAAATAGAGATATTTTCCCTCGGGATCGAAACGCGGAAATCCATCATTGTCCCGCGATGCGCTGACCCGCGTCGCCTTGCCGGCGTCAATGCTGTAGAGCCAGATCGAGCTGATATGGTTGGGATCGGTCAGGCTGTAGGCGAGCCACCGGCCGTCGGGCGACCAGCTATAATCATGGATCTCGCTGAAATTGTCCTGGGCGATCTGCTTCGGTTCGCCGCCGACGATATCGACCAGCCACAGCCGATGCGCACCGTCGGAAAAAGCCAGCTTGTCGCCACCGGGCGCCCAGACCGGCTGATAGAAAAAGCCCTCGGTGAAATGGGTCAGGATCTTTTCCGTGCCGCCCTGCGCCGGCCGGATCGCGATCTGCTGTTCGCCCGTGACGTCGGTGGTATAGGCGACAGTCTGCCCGTCGGGCGACCAGGCCGGATGATCCTCGTCCGCATTGGAGGTTTCGGTCAGGTCGCGCGAGTTGCCGTGCTCGACCGGCAGGCTGAAAATATCGCCGCGCGCGGTCAGCAGCACTCGCTTGCCATTTGGCGACAGGTCGAAATCGATCTGGCCGGCGGCGTCCGGGTTGCGGATGAAGTCCTTGGCGTCGATCGAACGCGGCCTCGTATGGATGCCGTCATCGGGCACGCGCACATCGAGTTTGTGCAATTGCTCGGACGGAAGATCGAGCACATAGAGGCTGCCGCCCTGCTGAAAGGTGAGGCCGGTGTCGCCGAGCGACGGGAAATCCGCGTCGTAATCGGTGAAATGGGTGATCTGGCGGAATTCCTTGGTATCGGTGTCGTAGGCCCAGATATTCGCGCGCTTGGCGGCATCATGGTCCGCCAGGAAATAGATCGTCTTGCCGGACCACATCGGCGCCGTCTCGGTGCCCGGCCAGTCGGTCACGGGCGTCAGGGTCTTGGTGGCGAAATCATAGATGTCGATATGCTGGATGAGGCCACCTTCGTAGCGTTTCCAGGTGCGGAAATTGCGGAAGATCCGGTTATAGGCGATCTGCTTGCCGTCCGGGCTGTAGCTCAGCAGCCCGCCGCGGTCGAGCGGCAGCGCCTCGGCCGGGCCGCCCTCGACCGGTACGGCGAACAGCCGGCCATACCAGGAATTCCACGCCTCGCGCCGCGACAGGAAGACGATGGATTTGGAGTCGGGCGTCCAGGTCACGACCATGTTGTCCGGACCCCAGCGCAACGGCGCATCCGGGGCGACATCGGAATGAAAGGTCAGCCGGCGCGCTTCGCCGCCCGCGGCGGGAATCACGTAGACGTCGCGGTTCCCGGCATATTGGCCGGTAAAAGCGATCCATTTCCCGTCCGGGGAGAAACGCGGCATCAGCTCGAAGCCGGGTTCGGCGGTCAGCCGCACCGCGGAACCGCCTGTTCGATCGACCGACCAGAGCGTGCCGTGCGACTCGAATACGATCTTGTCGCCATGCAGAGTCGGGAACCGCATCAGGCTCGTATCGTCGGCCGCGGCCGGGTTTGCGACGAGCATGACGAACAGCAATGCGAGGAAGCCCAGCGGGCGGATCAGGAAGGTCACTTGACGTTCACCTCGAATTCAGCGGCAGGCGTTCCGAACGGCGATGCCGGCCGGGCGGTACGCAGAGTGGCACGGCTCATGCGTCGCGGGAAGTAGGCATCGTCGTTGCCGCTCTGTCCGGGCAGCCTGCGCCCACGCTAGGGTATGGCTGGAATCGACGCAGTAAAGCAGGCGAGGGGCATGGGTAAGGGACCGATGGCGGCAAACCCGGCGCGGGGCCGGGTGCGTGGGTGGTTCGCTCGCGCTATCCCGCTGAAAATCGAGGCGCTCAGCCTTGCCGCCGGCATCCGCGCGGCAACGGCCTGCGCCGTGCCGGTTTTGATCGCCGAACTCACCCATCACCCCGAACTCAGCTGGATCGCGATCGTCGCTTTCTGGGGCTGCATCGCCGATTCCGGCGGGGCGTGGCGCACGCGCGTCCTCGCCATGGCCGGCTTCACCGGCTTAGCTGTTCTGGGTTGCTTCGTCTCGTTGCTCGCCGGACGCTCGATCTGGCTGGCGGTGCCCTTCGTGCTGATCTGGAGCTTCGGCGCCAGCCTGTCGCAGATCTATGGCAATGCCGCTTCCGTGGTCGGCTCTCTGTTGGTGACCGAGGTGCTCGTCTGCCTCGGCACCCCGGCCGACGATCTGGATGCGGTGCTGCTGCGCGTCGCCATGACGCTGGCCGGCGGGTTTTGGGCGACGCTGCTGGTGCTGATCATCTGGCGGCTCTACCCGTCCGGACCGGCGCGCCGTGCGGTCGGCGAGAGCTGGCGCGCGGTCGCGGCCTATGCCGAGGCGCTGGGGCGCTTGCATCAAGGGATCGCGGCCGAGCGGGATTGGGCGCGCGTGAGCATTGCGCGTCGGGGCGGGGCACGCGCGGCGATCGAAGCAGGACGCAATATCCTGGCCGGGGAGCTTCGGCGCCGGACGGGCGTGAGCCGGCGCGGGGCTGCGCTGGTAGGGCTGCTGGCCGATGCCGATCAGGTGTTCGAAGCGTTGATCGCGCTCGGCGAAATGCTGGAAAGCACGCAGGGGCTCGATCATCCGGCGATGCGTCGCGCGCTGCATCTGATGTTGCACCGCATCGCCCGCGAAGCGGCTCGGCTGGGTGGCGCCATCGGCCAGGGCCGTGCGCCGGGGCCGGTCGAGCTGGGCGTGACGCTGGCGCGTATCGAGCGGCGCCTGGCGCGCGCGGGGCGCGATCCGGCGATCGATCACGCCATCTCGTTGTTCGGACGGATCGCCGGCTATCTTGCCGCCTCGGCCGGTGCCGCGGCCGGCGTGCGGCGAGCGGGCGAGCCGGCCGACCGCATGATGACCGCGGCCCCGCCGCCGGCGCTCTGGGCCGTCCTGCGGACCAATCTGACCCTGAAATCGCTGGCCTGTCGGCACGCGCTCCGCCTCGCCATTGCGGCGGCCATCTCTGTCTGGCTGGCCGATTGGTTGAAGATCGAGCGCGGCTATTGGATCGGCATTACCGCGGTGGTGATCCTCCAACCCTCGCTCGCGACGACGTGGCAGCGCGCGCTCGAGCGGGTCGCGGGCAGCGTGCTCGGCGGCCTCATCGCCGTCGGATTCGGCCTCGTGCTCCAGGGACCGATGGCGGTAGTGGCCGTGCTGTTTCCGCTGTCGGTCGCGACCCTGGCGGTGCGTAGCGTCAATTACACGCTGTTCGTGCTGTGCCTGACCCCGCAATTTGTGCTCATCGCCGAGTTGTTTCAGGGCGGTACGGCGCCCGACTGGTCACTGGCCGGCATTCGCGCGCTCGACAGCGTCCTCGGCGGCGCGCTCGGTCTCGCCGCGGGATTTCTGCTCTGGCCCAGTTGGGAAGATGCGCGGTTGCCGGAGCAATTGATCCTGGCGGTGCGCGCCCATCGCGACTATCTCGCCGCCGCCCTCGGCAGCGCGCCGGATGCCGCCCTTCAGGCGGCGCGGCGCAAGGCCGGCCTCGCCAGCAACAACGCCGAGGCGTCGCTGCAACGCCTGCTGGGCGAACCGCGCCGCCGGCCGGCGGCGATCGCCGAGCCGGCCATGACCCTGATCACCGCGCTGCGCCGGCTCGCCGGGGCTTCGGCCGCCATCTCTCTGATGCCGGCCGCGGTTCGGGAGCACGCCGCCGGACGGCTGGCGGCGATGCTGGAATGGGCGACGAGCGCGCTGGAACGGATCGCCGACGGAACCGATATCCCCGCTTTGCCGACGACCGAACCGTGGCTGCAACATGGCATGGTGGCGAACGAACTGTCGCAGATCGGTCGGCAGATCGAGGTGATCCAAGGGGCTGCGTCGCGGCTCAAGGGCGGCCCCGGCGGCCGGGAATCGTCAAGACTTGACCAAACTTGACCAATCGGTGTGGGGGTGGCGATACTGAACCCGCTGATCGACCAAGGAGGGTACGGATGGCAACGGTCAATCTCTATGAGGCGAAGACGCAGCTATCCCAACTGGTGGAGCGGGCTGCCGGTGGGGAAGAGATCATCATCGCCAAGGCCGGCCGGCCCCTTGCGCGCTTGGTTCCGTTGACGGCCCGCCGCGCGCCGCGCGCGCTGGGGCTGTTTCGGGGCGAGATGTCGATGCATAATGATTTCGACGCCCCGCTGCCCGACGCGATCACCGCTTGGTTTCGGAGCGAGGAATGAAACTGCTCCTCGGCACCCATATTTTCATTTGGGCCTGCGCCGAGCCGGAGAAGCTGTCGCACGCCGAGCGGGCGGCGATTTCGAACCCCGACAATGATGTTTTCGTGAGCGCCGCCAGCGCGTGGGAAATCGCCATCAAGCGAGCGCTCGGACGGATCGAATTTCCGGTCGCGCGGTTCGAAGAATTTGCGCTGTCCACTGGCATCGAATCCTTACCGATGACCGTGCGCCACGCCATCGCCGCGGGCGGTCTCCCGCGCCATCACGACGACCCGTTCGACCGAATGCTGATCGCTCAGGCTCGATCGGAAGGCGCGACACTGGTGACGTCGGACGGTAAATTCCCCTTGTACGACGTGCCGATCCTGGGGGCTGTGTCTTCCTGAATTCCACTCTGAATTCTGGCCAATCGGCCGAAAACCACGTGTCAGCGAAATCTGTCAGCGAAATCTTGAACGCGTGGCCCGAACGGGCCACACTCAGCCTTGGAATAGAGGGTCGCTCATGGCTAACAATGCGGTTGTCCGCGCTCGCATCAGCGAGGAGGTGAGGGATCGGGCATCTTCCGTGCTTGCCGGCATGGGGTTGACGATCTCCGATATGGTTCGGATTACGCTGACCCGCGTGGCGAAGGATGGCGGGTTGCCGGTCGAGTTGACGCCGAACAAGTTGACCGCGGAAACGCTGGCCAAGAGCGAGCGCGGCGAGGATTTGCATGAGGCCGCCGATGCCGACGATCTCTTCCGGCAATTGGGGGGTTGAGGCGGCAATCCGTAGGTCCCGGCCGGTTCAATCGCCGCGGCGGTGCTTGTGGTCGTCGCGGAAGAGCCCCGCGTCCAGGTCGATGAAACCGATCGCCCACCCGGAGAAGTCGCGAAGCGCGCCGATTGCTTCGGGGCTGGAGGGCGGTGGGGCCGCCTCGCCACTGTCCAGGGCGGCATCAATCCACGCGGTGGCAGCCTCGCTGACTGCATCAAGCGCCTGACCCAGCGTATCGCCAGCCGAGAAGCACCCCGGCAGATCGGGCACGACCACGCCGAACGCGGTGCCGGCCGAGCCGGGTTCGATGAGGATAGGGTAGCGCATCGCTTACTCTGCGACCTTGGCCCGCAACTCTCCGGCATCGGAGAAATTGCTGATCACGACATCGCCCTCGGAAAAATGCGCGACGACGCGCAATTCCCCGCCCATCGCCTCGACGAAGCGGCGAAGGCTGCTGACATACATGTCGGTGCGCTTTTCCATCTTGGCGATGGCGGATTGATCGACCTGCAAAGTGTCACGGAGCACCGCCTGGGTCAGGCGCCGGGCTTCGCGCAGTTTATGCAAGGCCATCTCCTGGCGCAACACGGCCTTCTTCCGCTCGATCCGGGCGCGACTTTCCGGCGTGGTACCGGCGGTCAGGGAAGCGAAGCTCTTATGGCCGGTCATCGGATCAGGCCCTCGTTACGGATTTCGTCGAGGTATGTGTCGTAGAGCCGGTCGGCATCGTAACTTGGTTCTTCGATCCTGTCAGGATAGAGGAGAGCGGGGACGCCACATGGCGGCTCGGCAGTGTCGCCTGACCGAATATCTCCTGGGCGGTTTTCATTGAACGTGTGGCGAACCTCATCGAAAGTAACTGCTCACCCCATCTGAGGCTGGTGGTGTGGTGACCGGGTTTGGGTTTGGGTTTGGGTTTGGGTTTGGG
>JAXDMU010000321.1:0-3122 GCA_034665905.1 Aliidongia sp.
GTCCTCCGGCCAATGCTTGATCTTGAAGAACGCTGCGACCTGCTCCGGCGCATGGCCGACCACCGTGACGTCGACGCGGTTGGCGAACTCGCCATCGCCCGCGACGTGATCGCCATGGGAGTGCGAATGCGCGACGACGAGCGGGATTGCTTTGCGTTTCTTTTCGGCCAGCCAGTGCCGGATGATCTCATCGATCGTCGGTTGGATCTTGAGGCCGCCGGCCCCGGTGTCGAGCAGCAGGACGCGGTCGCGGCCGAACAGCAGATAGAGAAACGGCCCTTCGAAATTGGTTTCGATCGATTGGCGCAGGATGAAGGTGTCGGCGTCGTAGCGCTGCACTTGCAGTACCGGTTCCGGGCCATCGGTCGCCGCGATCCAGCGTTCGGGAAAGGGCGGGCGTGCGGTGTCGGCGCCGGCCGGGCCGCTTGCCAGGATGACTGCCAGCAAAGCGGCCGCGAAGCCTGGTCGCCATTTTCCAAGTTTCATGCCAATTCTTCCGAGGTTATCTCAATGGGTCTTGATCGCGATCTGCGCCTGGGGCGGTGGCGGGTGGCGCAACTGGCGTTCGCGGTGGGCGATGTAGAGCGTCGAGCCGATGATGATGGTGCTGCCGATCAGCGTATAGCGCGTCGGCACCTCGCCGAACGCCAGATACCCGAACAGAATGGCGAAGAGCAGGCGCAGATAATCGACCGGCGCCACCAGCGTCGCCTCGCCTTCGAAATAGGCTTGCGTGATCAGGATCTGCCCGGTGCCGCCGGCCAGCCCGGTCAGCAGGAACAGGAACAGGTCGAATCCGCCGGGCGCCTGCCAGACGAAATAGGTCGGGACGGCCGAGCAAATGGTCGCGATCAGCGACAGATAGAACACGATGGTGACTGACGGCTCGGTGCCGCTCAGCTTTTTCACCAACGTGATGGCGATCGAGGAGATGAAGGCGCTGGCCAGCGCCAGCAGCTCGGCCGGGTCGATCGTGCCCTCGAACGGGCGGACGATGACCAGAATGCCGGCGAAGCCGATCAGTGTCGCGCTCCAGCGGCGCCAGCGCACCTGCTCGCCCAGAAACAGCACCGCCATGAAAATCATGTAGAGCGGCGTGGTGAAGCTGATCGCGGTCGAGGTCGCGAGCGGCAGGCGCACGACCGCGTAGAATCCGAGGAACATGCCGGTGACGCCGACCAGCCCACGACAGAGATGCTGCATCGGCCGCGCGGTGCGCAAGGCACCGAAGCCATTGGCGAGAAAAATCGGCAGCAGCGGAAGCATGCCGAAGCTCGACCGGAAGAACGCCACCTGGATCGGGCTGTGGCGCCGGCCCAGATCTTTCGCCAGAAACCCCATCAGCGAGAAGGCGAGCGCCGCCCCCCCGGCCCAACAGAGCGCGCGCATCGTCGGCGTCAGGCGATACCATTGCCGCCGCTCGAAGCGCAGCAACAGCCGCGGCTGGCGATAAAGTGCTGGGCCGGCACCGCGGCGTGCGGCGCTGGGGCTCCGGTTTCGAGGGGTGAAAATCGGCATCGGACTCCGCACGCGTGGATGGACCGACTCTTTCAGCTTTTTTGCGCGAACGCAAAGGTCTCCGGCGAAACCACCACCCGCCATCGGTGTCGGTTGACAGCCGGCCGCCGCCGCCGTATCAGCCTTAAGGCGACTTCGGACGCGGCAAGACAGCGAGGCGAGCCCAAGTGAAAAAAATCTATGACACACCCGCGGCGGCGCTCGCCGGGCTGCTCCGCGACGGCATCACGATCATGTCGGGCGGCTTCGGATTGTGCGGTACGCCCAACACGCTGATCCGCGAGATCCGCGCCTCGGGCGTCAAGGGCCTGACCGTGATCTCGAACAATGCCGGGGTTGATGGCGACGGGCTGGGTATTCTGCTCGAAACCCGGCAGATCGCCAAGATGATCAGCTCCTATGTCGGCGAGAACAAACTGTTCGAAAAGCAGTATCTTGCCGGTGAACTGGCACTGGAATTCAATCCGCAAGGCACGATGGCCGAGCGGATTCGCGCGGGCGGCGCCGGCATCCCGGCCTTCTTCACCAAGACCGGCGTCGGCACGCTGGTCGCCGAGGGCAAGGAAGAGCGCGTCTTCGACGGCGAGCGCTTTGTCATGGAGCGCGGGCTCGTGGCCGATCTGTCGATCATCCATGCCTGGAAGGCCGACACCGAAGGCAATCTCGTCTTCCGCAAGACCGCGCGCAATTTCAACCCGATGATGGCGACGGCCGGCAAGGTCACGGTGGTCGAGGTCGAGCATCTGGTCGAGGCCGGCACGATCGAGCCCGACCAGATCCACACCCCCGGCATCTATGTCCAGCGCATCGTGCATGTGCCCGATGCGGTGAAGCGGATCGAGAAAGTCACGACCCGGCCGCGGCCGACAGCCTGAGGAGACGAAGATGCCCTGGACTCGCGATGAAATGGCCGTGCGCGCGGCCAAAGAGCTGAAGGACGGCTTCTACGTCAATCTCGGCATCGGCATTCCGACGCTGGTCTCGAACTACATCCCGGCCGGTGTCACCGTACAGTTGCAGAGCGAAAACGGCATGCTGGGCTTCGGGCCGTTCCCATATGAGGGCGACGAGGATGCCGATTTGATCAATGCCGGCAAGCAGACCATCACCGAAATTCCGACCAGCAGCTATTTCAGCAGCGCCGACAGCTTTGCCATGATCCGCGGCGGCCATGTCGATATCGCGATCCTGGGCGCGATGCAGGTGGCCGAGAACGGCGATCTGGCCAATTGGATGATCCCCGGCAAGATGATCAAGGGCATGGGCGGCGCCATGGATCTGGTCGCGGGTGTCAAACGCGTGGTCGTGGTGATGGAACACACCGCCAAGGACGGTGAGAAAAAACTGCTGCCGCGCTGCACCCTGCCGCTGACCGGCGCCGGGGTGGTTGATTTGGTGATCACCGATCATGCGGTGTTCACGATCGACGAGACCGGCATGGAACTGATCGAACTGGCGCCGGGGGTCAGCCTGGAGGATGTTGCGGCCCACACGGAGGCGGCGTATCGCGTGGCACCGGCGTTGAACGCGGCTTGATCGCATGACAACTTTTGATGCGGGCCGCGCGCCCGCATCAAGGTACCCACGAGCGCAGCAATCGCCCG
>JAXDMU010000322.1:0-11649 GCA_034665905.1 Aliidongia sp.
GCACCGCTACACCCCGAATATCATAGAGTTCAGCCAAAACCGGCTTTCGCCGCTCAAATCTGCCTCGGGCGAAGCAGGGCCGACACCTCTAAATGAATCAAATTTTAACAAATTGTTCGGAAATTACGCTCACCCGCAACAAACTGCCGCCCGACAACGTCGAAGCTTCGCCTGCTGCGCTAAATCGCGGGTGATGTCCAACCGAAGGTGCGGGCCGTCGAAGTAACAGGGTAGCCCCGATGGGCTCTTCTGACAACCGGGCCGAAAGCGGAACGCAGTTTATTTTACCGGTCGTCGCGGCTACAGTAAAAGCGCAAGCGCAAGCGCAACCGGCCGAGATCGGGACCCGATCTCGCTGTCATTCACAGGTGAGCCCGATCCGATCGGACCGGGCCGCCGCCATTAAAGGGCGTTGATCCGGGCGCTGAGGCGCGAAAGTTTGCGGGCCGCGGTATTGCGATGAATCACACCCTTGCCCACACCACGATGCAATTCCGGCTGTGCGGCCAGATAAGCGGTGCTGGCATCGTCCTTGTTGCCGGATGCAATGGCCAGTTCGACCTTCTTGAGGAAGGTGCGTAGGCGGCTCACGCGGGTCCGATTGACCTCGGTGCGACGCAGGGTCTGGCGATATCGCTTCTCAGCGGACTTATGATTGGCCATCGGGCAGGGCTCTCGTGCAACAAAACAAACAATGGGGGGCGGTTTATAAGGCGGCGGCTCCGACGCGTCAAGCGGGGCGGCAGGCAGTCTCGGCGGCCAGCGGATCACGGCCGCCATGCCGTCGCGGCATGACGGTGGGCTGGCGTGCCGGGCAAATGGTTGCCCGAGCCCGCCGGGTGGGCTAACTATCACAGATCGCTCCCGAAAGAGGCCCCGTCATGACCGCCCTGCCAAACTCCATGACCGCAATCGAGATCTCGACGCCCGGTGGGCCCGAAGTCTTGACACCGGTGAGCCGGCCGATCCCGCAGCCCGGCATGGGCGAATTGCTGATCGAGGTCGCCGCTGCCGGCATCAACCGGCCGGATCTGATTCAGCGGCAGGGGCTTTATCCGCCCCCCCCCGGCGCTTCCGACCTGCCGGGGCTGGAAGTTGCCGGCCGGGTCGTCGCTTTGGGCTTCGGCGCACACGGCTTTGCCATCGGCGACGAGGTCTGTGCGCTGCTGGCCGGGGGCGGCTACGCGCGATATGCCACGGCGCCGGCGGTACAATGCCTGCCGATTCCCCACGGGCTTTCTCTCGTCGAGGCAGCCAGCCTGCCCGAGACCTTCTTTACGGTCTATACCAACCTGATCGAGCGGGCCGGCTTCAAATTCGGCGACATCGTGCTGATCCATGGCGGCACCAGCGGTATCGGTGTTGCCGCCATTCAGATGGCGCATGCGCTGGGCGGCAAGGTCTTCGCCACGGCAGGCAGCTTCGACAAGGCTCATGCCTGCGAACGGCTGGGCGCAGTGCGCGGCATCAATTACAAGCTCGAAGATTTCGTCGAGCAGGTGAAAACCGCGACCGGCGGCCATGGCGCCGACATCATTCTCGACATGGTCGGCGGCGATTACGTGCAGCGCAACATCCATTGCGCTGCGGTCGACGGCCGAATCGTCAATATCGCCTTTCTTCAGGGCGCGCGGGTCGAAATCGATCTGAGCCAGGTGATGCGCAAACGCCTGACCCTGACCGGCTCGACGCTGCGTCCGCGCTCGGTCGCGGAAAAGGGTGCGATCGCCCACGAATTGCGCAAACGCATCTGGCCGCTGATCGAGCGGGGCGCGATCAAGCCGCTGGTGCATCAAACCTTCCCGTTGGTCCAGGCGGCCGACGCCCATCGCCTGATGGAAAGCTCGACCCATATTGGCAAGATCGTGCTGACGATGTGAGTATGGCGGCTGCGCGTCGCTATGTCCTTTCATCGAGACGGCATCTCCCCTATATGCTTGGGAAATCCAGGTTCATTTTCCGGTCGCTTTGTTCCAGGGATCTGTCGGCGGGCATCGCCGACCCCGGACCGCCCGCACCCCAGGAGTTCGAGACGGATGGTTTCCCCCCTCATGCCCAAGGCCACTGCCGTGTGGCTGGTTGAGCATACATCGCTTACTTTCGAGCAGATCGCCGCATTCTGCGGCCTGCATGCGCTCGAAGTTCAGGCGATCGCCGATGGCGAGGTCGCGACCATGATGCAGGGCCTCGACCCGGTGGCAAACGGCCAGATCTCCAAGGCCGAGATCGAGCGGTGCGAAAAGGATCCGAAGGCGCGCCTCAAAATCCTGCCGGAAGCCCATCCGGCCGCCCCGACCAAAAGCAAGGGGCCGAAATACACCCCGATCTCCAAGCGGCAGGACAAGCCCGACGCGATTTCCTGGATCTTGAAGAACCACGCGGAACTGACCGATGCCCAGATCTCGCGTCTGGTCGGCACGACCAAGCCGACCATCGCCGCCGTGCGCGACCGCAGCCACTGGAACTCGCCCAACATCAAGCCGCGCAACCCGGTAGCAATCGGACTGTGCAGTCAGGTCGACCTTGAGGCCGCGGTCCATCACGCCCGTCGCACCGCCGGCCCCGCGGTCGAAGCGGATGAGACGATAGACGAAGAGGTTTGACGTCAAAAATCCGATAAGATTTCGATTCTGGTACAATGCTGCGACTCCGCGTGTCTGGCATCCGGCCAAGCTGCTTGATGCCGCGCGGCAGCGGCGATAGGGTCGCGCTCCCGACAGCGCAGGCTCAACCCATGGCGAACCCGATCCCGAACAGCTATCGCACCGGCCCCGACGAGCAGGGCCGCTTCGGCCTCTATGGCGGCCGCTATGTCGCCGAGACGCTAATGCCGCTGATTCTCAAGCTGGAACAGGCTTACGCGGCGGCCAAGGCGGATCCGAGCTTTCAGGCCGAACTCGACTATTATCTGGAACATTATGTCGGGCGGCCGAGCCCGCTCTATCACGCGGCTCGGCTGACCGCGCATTTCGGCGGCGCGAAGATCTATTTCAAGCGTGACGAGCTGAATCATACCGGCGCCCACAAGATCAACAATTGCATGGGCCAGATTCTGCTGGCCCGCCGCATGGGCAAGACACGGATCATTGCCGAGACCGGCGCCGGACAGCACGGCGTCGCCACCGCCACGGTTTGCGCGCTGTTCGGCCTGCCGTGCGTCGTCTATATGGGCCAGACCGATATCGAGCGGCAGGCACCCAACGTCTTCCGCATGCGGCTCCTGGGGGCCGAAGTGCGCAGCGTCACGTCGGGCACCGGTACCCTCAAGGATGCGATGAACGAGGCGCTGCGCGACTGGGTCGCCCATATCGACGATACCTTCTATATCATCGGTACAGTGGCCGGACCCCATCCCTATCCGGCGATGGTGCGCGATTTCCAGTCGGTGATCGGCGACGAGACGCGCGAACAACTGCACAAAGCCGAAGGAAGGCTGCCCGATACGCTGGTGGCGGCGATCGGCGGCGGCTCGAACGCTATGGGCCTCTTCCATCCTTTCCTCGACGACCTGGACGTGCAGATGATCGGGGTCGAGGCCGGCGGGCACGGCGTCGAGACCGGTCGCCATGCCGCCTCGCTCAATGGCGGCGAGCCGGGTGTGCTCCACGGCAACCGGACCTATCTGCTCCAGGATGATGACGGTCAGATCATCGATGCTCATTCGATCTCGGCCGGCCTCGATTATCCCGGCATCGGGCCGGAACATGCTTGGTTGCATGATCTGGGCCGAGTGAGCTATGTTTCGATCACGGATCGCGAGGCGCTTGACGCCTTCACGCTGTGCGCTCGACTTGAAGGCATCATCCCGGCGTTGGAGCCGGCCCATGCGCTGGCCCATGTCGCCAAGATCGCGCCCGGCCTCCCCAAGAACCATTTGTTGGTCATGAATATGTGCGGCCGCGGCGACAAGGATATTTTCTCGGTCGCCGGGCATTTCGGGGTGAAGCTGTGAGCCGAATTTCCGCCCGTTTCGACACGTTAAAGACCGAGCGTCGCGCCGGCCTCATCAGTTTCCTGACCGCCGGCGACCCGGATATGGCGAGCTTCGAGGCGATTATCGCGGGTCTGCCAGCGTCGGGGGCGGATCTGATCGAGATCGGCATGCCGTTTTCCGATCCGATGGCGGACGGCCCGGCGATCCAGGCGGCCGGCTTGCGCGCGCTCAAGGCGGGGACCAAGCTTGGCCACATCCTGGCCGCCGTCGCGCGATTCCGGGCGCGCGACCCGGCGACTCCGATTGTGTTGATGGGCTATTATAATCCGATCTATCACTATGGTGCCGAACGTTTCGCCGGGGAGGCCGCCGCCGCCGGGGTCGATGGCCTGATCATCGTCGATCTGCCACCCGAGGAGTCGGACGAGCTGACACGCTGCACCGCGCCGCTCGGGCTGGATTTCATCCGGCTGACCACACCGACCACCGATGATCATCGGCTGATGACGGTGCTGAAAGGCGCCAGCGGCTTTCTCTATCACACCGCGATCGCCGGTATCACCGGTACCCGTTCGGCTGCTGCCGCCGATGTCGCGATGGTGATTGCGCGCGTCAAACGGCACAGTGACCTGCCGGTCGCGGTCGGCTTCGGCATCCGCACACCGTCCCAGGCCGCCGAAATCGCCCGCTTTGCCGATGCCGTCGTGGTCGGCACGGCGCTGGTCGAGACCGTTGCCGCCCATCTCACCGCCGACGGGACGGCCGCGCCCGGTCTCGCCCCAGCGCTCCATGCCCAGATGCGCGCACTGGCCGAAGGCGTGCGCGGCGCGCGCGCCGACTGATCTGCCGAGGAAGAGCATCGTATGAGCTGGCTTACCAATGTCGTCCTGCCCAAGATCCGCGCTGTCGTGTCCAAGCGCGATGTGCCGGACAATCTCTGGACCAAATGCCCGGCTTGCGAACAGATGCTGTTCCATCGCGAGCTGGAAAAAAACCTCAATGTCTGTCACGCCTGCGGCCACCATATGCGGATCGACGCCAAGCGGCGGCTGGCGATTTTGTTCGATGGTGGCGAATTCACCCGGATCGAACTGCCGCGGCCGCCGCTCGACCCGCTGAAATTCCGCGACGGCAAACGCTATACCGACCGGCTCAAGGAAGCGCAGATCAAGTTCGGCGCGGGTAGCGACGCGATCATCGTCGCCCATGGCAAGATTGCCGGCCAGGATGCCGTGGTCGCCGCCTTCGATTTCGGCTTCATGGGCGGCTCGATGGGCATAGCGGTCGGCGAGGCGCTGGTCGCGGCCGGCAAGCTCGCCGTGCTGCAATCGGCGGCGCTGATCGCGGTGCCGGCCTCGGGGGGCGCGCGCATGCAGGAAGGCATTCTCAGCCTGATGCAGATGCCGCGCTCGACCATTGCGGTCGAACAGGTCAAGGAAGCGGGGCTACCCTATATCGTGCTGCTGACCGACCCGACGACCGGCGGCGTCTCGGCGTCCTTCGCCATGCTGGGCGACATCGCGATTGCCGAGCCGGGGGCGCTGATCGGTTTCAGCGGCGCGCGCGTCACCGAAGGCACGATCCGCGAAAAACTGCCGGAAGGTTTTCAGCGGGCCGAATATCTGCTGGAACACGGCATGATCGACCTGATCGCGCGCCGCCACGAACTGCGCGAGACGATCGGCCGGATCATCGGCCTGCTGCGCCAGCCGAGGCTCGCGGCCGAATAGCATGGACAGCGTTGCGGCGATCCTCGACCGGCTGACCCGGCTCTATCCCAAGGCGATCGATCTTTCGCTGGACCGCATCCGGGTGCTGCTGCATCGGCTGGGCGATCCGCAGGAACGGTTGGCACCGGTCATCCATGTCGCCGGCACCAACGGCAAGGGCTCGACCGTGGCGATGCTGCGCGCCTGCCTCGAAGCCGGTGGCTATCGTGCCCATGTCTATACCTCGCCGCATCTGCTGCGCTTCAACGAACGCATCCGTATCGCCGGCCGTCTGATTGACGACGAAATGCTGGCCGATCTGCTGGGCGAGGTCGAGCGGGTCAATGACGGCGCGCCGATCACGTTTTTCGAGATCACCACGGCGGCGGCCTATCTCGCCTTCGCGCGGGTGCCGGCCGATATCGTGCTGCTGGAAACCGGGCTCGGCGGTCGGCTCGACACAACCAATCTGATCGCGGCCCCGGCGGTGACGGCGATCACCCCGGTCTCGATGGATCACCGGCATTATCTGGGCGATACGCTGGCGCAGATCGCCGCCGAGAAAGCGGGCATCCTCAAGCCCGGCCGTCCGGCCGTGATCGCACCGCAAAGCGCCGTGGCTGCCGACGTGATCGCGGTGCGCGCTGCCGAAATCGGGGCACGGCTCCATTGCTTCGGCCGGGAATGGCTGGCCGAGCCGACGGCGCAGGGCTGGCGGTTTTCCGGACAGTGCCGATCGCTCGATCTCCCATTGCCCTCGCTGCCGGGCCGGCACCAGATCGACAATGCTGGCACGGCACTGGCGGTGTTGGAACAGCTCGACGGCTTCACCATCGATGACAGCGCAATCGCGAGCGGGCTCGGCCGGATCGAATGGCCGGCCCGGCTGCAACGGCTGACACGCGGGCCGCTGGTCGATGCCTTGCCGGCCGGCTGGGAACTCTGGCTCGATGGCATGCATAACGAGGCGGGTGGCGCCGCCCTGGCCGCCCATGCCGAAACCTGGCGCGACCGGCCGCTCCATGCCATCTTCGGCACGCTGAACACGCGCGATCCGGCGGAGACGCTGCGCGCCCTGGCGCCGCATCTGGCGAGCCTCAAGGGCGTCGCGATTCCGGGTGAGGCCAATACGCTCGCGGCCGGGGACATCGCATCGGCGGCGGCGGCGCTCGGCATCCGAACTGCGCCGGCGTCGTCGGTTGCGGCGGCACTGGCAACGCTCCGAACGGAACCAGGGCCGGGACGGTTATTGATTTGCGGATCCCTCTATCTCGCCGGTAGCGTATTGGCCGAGAACGGCTGAACTGCACCACGGGAGGGGTCAGGCCATGACCACGATTCTCTATAGCCATGAAGCCTGCCTGGCTCATGATCCCGGCGCGTTTCATCCGGAATGCCCGGATCGGTTGCGCGCGGTGCTGACCGCGCTGGCCGCACCAAGTTTCGCCGGACTGATCCGGCGCGAGGCGCCGCTCGCCGCGATCGAGGCGATCGCGCGCGTCCATCCGCGCCACCAGATCGACACTTTGCTCAAGCAGGTACCCGGCACAGGCTCCACGCCGATCGATGCCGACACGATTCTGTCGCCCGGTTCGGGCGAGGCGGCGCTGCGCGCGGCCGGGGCCTGCGTCGCGGCGGTCGATGCGGTGATGGCGGGCGAGGCCAGAAATGCCTTCTGCGCCGTCCGTCCGCCCGGCCATCATGCCGAGCCGTCGCGCGCCATGGGATTCTGTCTGTTCAACAATGTCGTGGTCGGCGCGATGCAGGCGCGTGCCGTCCACGGTGCCCGACGCGTCGCGATCATCGATTTCGACGTGCATCATGGCAACGGAACCCAGGCGGTTGCCGAGCAGGATGCCGATCTCTTCTATGCCTCGACCCATCAATGGCCGCTTTATCCCGGTACCGGTTCGGCCAAGGAGACCGGGCTCGGCAATGTTGTCAACGCGCCGCTACGCGCGGGCGCCGGCTCCGGCGATTTCCGGTACGCGATCAGCGAATGGATCATGCCCCAGCTCGGTCGCTTCGCCCCGGATCTCGTGATGATTTCGGCCGGATTCGATGCCCATAAATCTGATCCGCTGGGCGGCTTGCGCCTGGACGAGAGCGATTTCATCTGGGTGACCGAGCAACTGACTGACTTCGCCGAACGCCAGTGCGGCGGCCGGCTCGTCTCGACGCTGGAGGGAGGCTACGATCTGGCGGCGCTGGCACGCAGTACGGCGGCGCATGTCGAGGTGTTGATGGCGGCTTAAGTTGGCCCGGTCAATCATCATCATCCCGCGGCGGCTGCGCTCAATGCCCTGCGCCGTTGGTCTGACTCCCCCTCACCCGGTCGGCGGCTTCGGGTCGAGTTCGATCGTGGCCCGCCGGTTCTGCGCCTCGCGCGTACCGTCGGGCGTGGCGACCGGCAGATCGGATTTGCCAACGCCGCGCGTCGCGATCTCGCCGGCCGGTATGCCGTCGGCGACGAGTTCGCGCGCCACCGCCGCCGCGCGCTGGTCGGAGAGTGTCTGGTTGAATCCGGCCGTCCCGACCGTGTCGGTGTGGCCGGTGACCAGGATGTGGATTGCATGGCCGGATTTGGCGGCGCCAGCCGCGGCCTCGATGACCTTGCGCCCGGCGGCGGTCAGATCGGATCGGGCGAAGTCGAAGAAGACCTGAAAGGCACGCTCGCTATCCGCGTTCGGTGTCCGATCGACGATATCGGCCATCACCCGGCTCGGTGGTTCGCTCAAGAGAATGACCATCGGCCGCTCGGCGAAATGCAGGGCCGAGATGCCGGCCGAGACAAAATTCACATGCAGCACGGCCCCGGCCCAGCAGGCGCGGAAACTGCCGGCGCGATCCTCGGCCATCACAGTGCGGACGAGATAGGGCTGAAGCGCGCCCTTGGCGAACCATGTGTCGGCAGCAAGCCGGCGTTCGGTGCGCGCCGCCGCCTTCAGAGCCGGCGTGGCGAGCGCCGGGTCGTCCGCCAGGGTTTGCCGCCGATCCGCCTCCCCATCGCCGCCATCGCCCGACGCATCGATCATCAACGGCACGCTCAGCGATAGAGCCGATGACCTTTGAGTGGCGCGCACGGCAGGCCATCGGCGGTCTGATCGCCAATCGCAGCCGACGTCAGTTGCGGGTCGAGCGGCGGTGGTGAGCGGTCGGCCAGCAGAAGGTGCGTGCGTTTGCCGATAAACGCCTGCGGTTGGCCATCACCGTCAAAGAATATGAGTAGATGACCGGTAATCCTGTGTTAATATATCCGTGATTGGATGTACTGGCGTATTGCCAAATTTCTTGCACTTCGGTGTGCATAATTCATCTTCTTAGGTGCGAATCCATGGCAAAGAGCCTTTTCTTAGAAGGAGTTCTCGCAGAAGAAGCCGATGCAGCGCGGGCGCACGTGTGGACATTTGATCATGCAACAGTCTTCGGCGAAGTCCGAAGGCGCGTGACGAATGGAGCGAATACCGCGCCCATCGATCCAATTCGGCACGCCCGGGATGACGATTTGATCCTGCCGATAGAACCAAACGATTGGCGAGCTGCGAAGCTTAGTAGAATTCTATGGCACCTTGATCTTCGTTTCGAATCACCACCCACCGAAGCAGAACTTGTCGATCTATGTCTGCGAGCCGAAACTCGGGCAGTCGATTTATTGGTGCGGCTAGAAGGTCCCAAGAACGCGAAAAAAGGGTCGGAGCCGTTCAGTGGCGGCTCAGTGCTAGATCTTTCGCGCTTCGTGGTGCGTCGAATGTTCGAACAGCTTGACGAAAGCTTCACGCGCAAGCCGATTGGAGAGCGAGAGCGCATTGCCGAGGATATTGCACAACGGCTTGCAACGCTACCCGAAGAAGTTCGAGAGCGTATCCGGATTGAAGCCGGTCTCGCAAACCTCTCGGCGGAAGCGCTTATGCGAACCGGCTCACTCGCTGCTGTCGGAGGTGCCATGGTTGGAACGGTTGGGCTTGCTGGTTTCGCGGCCTACACCAGCGTCACATCATTCATCGCGGCAGCGGCTGGCATCATCGGGCTGACGCTGCCTTTTGGCGTCTACACATTCGCGACCTCTACGCTGGCCTTTGTGTCCAATCCGGTCATCGTCGGCAGCGTTGCGCTTCTTGGGGGACATTTCGCGATCAAGCGGGCGACCCAGCAGATGCGTGATCGACTAGTCCCGGTCATGGTCGCTACTGCGGTCATTGCAGCCACCGCGACCGACGTTCAAAAATATCGCCCCGCCGCGATCGCAAAGCTATTGGAAACCGCCGCATCCAATCGAGGGGTTGCCGACTCTCGCGGTCGGTCGCAGATTGAGCGCACATTTCCCGCTCTTCCCAAGATAAAATGAGGCGGATTCATGGAGAATGTTGGGGATATATTACGGCGTCCGGCTAATCCAACCAAAAGCGGTCGACGATTAGCCGCACATTTGGGTGAGAAAGATGAATTCGCCTTTGGAGCTATGACGCTCGGCGATCTCATTTACGATCGTGTCAGCATTGACCCATCGGCGCTTGAGGCCTTCGAGTTTGTTAAGCCAAGCACGTCAGATATCTACAAGCTGGCAACTTGGTCTCATAACGTTATTGACTCACCAATTCCAGTTTTCCAGGGCGAGTTGAGCCGGCTGCAAGGCTATGTATTCGAGCGTATGGCGGCAATGTCACTTCGACAATCGGGAGCCGTCGTAGAATTTCCAATGACGACAACGAATCCGGGTTGGGACTTCCTTGTAAATGGCGAACCGGTGCAAGCGAAGTGTGGATTATCGTCACACCTAGTGACCGAGCACTTATCTAGACATCCAAATATTCCGCGAATAGTAGTTAATGAAGAACTCGCATCACATTTCCCAGCGAATGAATATGTTATGGCCGTTCACGGGGTTACCCGCGATGCGGTTAGATCAACAACCGAGCATAGTCTAGAATCTGCGGCTAACATGCTTGATCTTCATCTGGGTGATATCGTTCCTGCAATCTCGGTGGCTCGGAACGCATATCATCTTTGGCGGGGCAATACAGATTGGCGAGCATTGCCAGGAAATCTCTCGGTAGATGTCGCGGGCCGTTTTATTGGCGCAACTGCGGGACATGCGATCGGAGGGGCGGTCTTGGCGCTTGGGCTCGGCGGGTGGCCCGCGATTCTCTTGCCCGTCTTCGCTGCCACGGGTGGGTATAGAAGCGGTCGTGCACTCTCAGATTTGATCAAGCGGCGAATCTTACTGCGATCGGAGTACGCTTCCCTCACCCAGGCGATAATGGATTGGTGTGCTGCGGCAGCCGGTGTTCTCGATACAATGATAAGCCGGGCTGACAAGGTGGCTGCACGAATGGGGGGCTACCGAGAACGGGCTGCCCCGGAATATGTCGAATTGTTCGATGACTGGCAGGAGCGGCTCACCGCCGAACAAGGGTTTAGGCGTTTGCATTTCCATCGCTTCAGGCGTGGTTCTACCGATCCACGGACATTTGATGACGGATCAGGACCGCTTGGGGCATCCGCAGCGGCGATGTTTGCAGCCTCCTCTGCTGGGCTGCTGCCGGCTGACCTCTGTCTTCAAGGAAAGGTACTTAAAGCGAGCGTGGCTCTTTATGCGGTGAGCCTACGGCGGCGATTGCTTTCGTCCTAGCCGGGGGTATCGCCGGCTAGGCTGGGCCGGCCTCCGCCGTGCCATGACGGCCCTTCAACAAGAATGAGCGGCTACGCACATTTCTTACCTGAAGACCGCTACGGCGGGCCGATATTTGCACGCAAGCACGAAAAGAGAGGTGCTGATGGCGATTGCGTGCCGAACCTTTCAGTGTCGATCCAGGGCTGGCCTGATGCCCCTCACCCGGTCGGCGGCTTCGGGTCGAATTCGATTGTGGCCCGCCGGTTCTGCGCCTCGCGCGTACCGTCGGGCGTGGCGACCAGCAGATCGGATTTGCCAACGCCGCGCGTCGCGATCTCGCCGGCCGGTATGCCGTCGGCGACGAGTTCGCGCGCCACCGCCGCCGCGCGCTGGTC
>JAXDMU010000323.1:0-5335 GCA_034665905.1 Aliidongia sp.
GGCTCCTGCCTGGGATCGGTCATGGCTTGGCTCCCGCCGCCGAGGCGGTCTGGGCCGGCGCTTCGGCGCGGGTGATCCGCACGACCTGTTGCGGGTCCTTACCCAGGCGCAGCTCGGCGGCACCGAACAAGCGATCGACGATGTAGTAATTGCCGCGCACCCGGTAATTGACCAACTCGCTCTCGCCGGTCGGACCAATGACAAAGAGCGGCGGCGCCTCGCCCTGATCGAGCCGAGCCGGGAACTCGATATAGACCTTGCCGCCATCATCGAAGGCGCGGATCGGTTTCCAGGGCGGATTGTCGCCGGTGATGGCATAGCGGAACTGGAGCTTGTCGAGGGCTACGCCCTGATCGATCGGCCGATCCTGCTCGGCCCGGGCATTCTGTTGCTTCAGCAGGACCAGCCTATCCTGCGGATAGCTCCAGGACACGGCCGCCATGGCGGTATGCGCCGTGCTCTCCAGCGCCAGATGATATGTCCGGCGATCGGTGGTGACGACCAGATTGGTCTTGAGCTCGGCCGCCATCGGCTTGACCAGGACATGGACCTGTTTGGTCTCGCCGGTGCCGCTGGTCGTGTCGCCGACCACCCAGCGCACGGTGTCGCCGGCCGAGATCGCGACCAGTTGCTCGCCCGGCTGCAAGCCGATATCGCTGACCTCGCCGGGCGTGGCATAGAGCCGATAGAGCGCCCCCGGCGAATAGGGATAGATCTGCACCGCGTCGATCCAGCCGTCGCGGCTCGGCTCATGCAGTGCCGCGCGGTTGGCCGCCTCGACTTGCACTGTCGGCGGACGATCATCCGGCTTCGCCCGCTTGGGCGGCGGCTGCAACTGGCCGGGCAGCGGCAGCGGGGTCGGCACCTCGACGATCTCGACCGGCTTGGGCGGGTCGGCCGCAAGCGCCGCCGGCCGCATCGCGGTGTCGTCATAGGGCATGGCGGGCGGTGTCTTGCCGGCGCAGGCGGCGAGCGCCAAAGCCGAGGCCGACAGGACCAGGACGGAGCGGATGCGATGGCGGATCATGGCTTTTCTCCGGGGTTGAGTTCGCGCGACCAGTCGAGCGCGGTGACATAGAGGCCGAGCGGGTTGGTGCGCAGCACTTCGGCGCTGGTCGGGCGGCGGATGGCCACGGTCAGGATGCCGGTCCAGCGTTCGGTGCGCTCGAGCGTGCCGTCGCGGAAGGCTTGTTCGATCCATTTGACCTGGAAGCTGTCGGGCGAGGCGCGCACCACGCTGGTGACCTCGACCGAGACGGTGCGCTCGCCGATCGCCTTGAACGGGTCGCTCCGGCGGGCAAAATCATTGAGCGTGGCGGCGCCGCGCTCGCCGGCAAAGCCATAGGCTTCGAGCCAATTATGCCGCAGCACGATCGGGTCGAGCGGCAAGGCGCGGACATCGTCGATGAAACGGGCGAGCTGCCAGGCGATCTCGGCATCGTTCGGGCTCCAATCGCGCTCGGCCGGTCCGACGGTCTGCGCCTGACCGAGCTTGTCGAGTTCGACGACATAGGGCGTGATCCGGCTCTGGCTCGCGAGCGTGACCAGACCGGCGGCAAGACCGGCCGAGAGGGTGACGCAGGCAAAGGCCATGAGCCGCCAGTTCCGCGCCTGAAGACGGGCCGAACCGATCCGGTCGTCCCAGATCTGCGCGGCGCGCTGATAAGGCGTGACCGGCTCGGGGGTGTCCCCGTAGCGCTGATTGGTGCGACGGAACATCATGATCATTCATCCTTCTCTTCGAGATCGGGATGGGCTTCGCCGGTCGGCCGGTCGCCGTCCTTGACCGCCTGGGCGGTGGAATGCAGATGCGCGCGGCGGGCCTGTTCGGCGCGCAGCCGGCGCGCCCAATCGGGCGCGCTGTCACCGCCTCTGGCAGTGACGGGGGACGATGAAGCAACCGGAGCAGCCGCATTGCCGCCGCCGGTGGCCCGCCACGCGGTAGTTCGGCCGGCCGCCACATCCTGGCTGACGGCCCCGGCGATGCGGTTGCCGACGGATCGGGCGGCGTTGCCGGCGGCTCCCGCCCCGGCCCGGCCGATCCCACCGATACCGGCCGCGACACCACCAACACCGGTCTTGCCCGAGGTGGCGGCGCCAAGGCCATAGGACGAGGTCGTGGCGGAGGCGAGCGAGGTGCCGGCGCGCAGCGCCGACATGCCCGCAGCAAAACCGGCGCGGCCGAGACCAAGCGCCGCCCCGGCGGCCCCGCCGGCGAGTGCCGCTCCGCCGATCAGGGCACCGGCCGTACCGAGTGCCGCGCCGGCGCCGAGCTGTGGCGCCCCGGAGACGAGGCCCGATGCGATCGCCGGCCCGAAGATGCCGAGCCCGAGCATCGCGATCGAGCCGAGGATGATATCGAGCGCGTCGGCGATGGTCGGCTGCTGGGCGCCGCTCGGCAGCGCCGCAGTAATCTGGCCGAACAGGGTCGAGCCGATGCCGACGATGACGGCCAGCACCAGCACCTTGATGCCGCAGGTGATGACGAAGCCCAGCACCCGCTCGGCCAGGAACGCGCTCTTGCCCCAGAGACCGAACGGCACCAGCACAAAGCCGGCCAGCGTGGTCAGCTTGAACTCGATCAGCGTGACGAAGAGCTGGACCGCCAGCACAAAGAATGAGGCGACCAGGATTAGCCAGGCCAATAGCAGGACGAAGATCTGGATGAAGTTCGGGAGAAAAGATGAGAATCCAATCAAATTGCCGGCCGCGTGCAAGATCGGCCAACCGGCCTGCACACCGACTTGAGCAAGACGGCCGGGCTGAAGAAAGTTCTGGAGCGAAACCGATGCGCCAGCGCCCTGAAGTCCAAGGCCGGCAAAGGAGTTGAACACTACACCCGTCAGCATTTTCCAATTGGTGATCAGGAAGGCAAAGAAGCCGATGTAAAGCGTCTTCTTGACCAGTCGAATCAGGACTTCCTCGCCGCCGAGCGCCCAGAACAACCCCGCCAGCGTCATATCGATGACGATAAGCGTCGCCGACAGGAAGGCGATTTCCGGTTTGAGCAAGCCGAAGCCGCTGTCGATATAGGTCGTGAAGACGTTGAGGAATTGGTCGATGATCGCGACGCCGTTCATGATCGTTCACCGGCCTTGCGGCTGGTCTGGCTTGACCAGCTTCGGTTGCGGTACGTCCGGATACATCTGAATCGGTACCGGATGATATTCGGGCGGCGGCTGGAAGAACTGCCTGCGGCTTTCCGCGTAAGCGGCCTGGCACTTTTCGTCGGAACCGGCTTTTTCATTGAGCAGCTGGCAGCGCTCCAGTTCCTTCACCAGCGGATCGGTCAGCGGCAGCAATCCCGGCGACAACCCTTGGGAGGTGTCACTGGGTTGCCGTGCGACGATCACGGCGGATGCGACCGCCAGCGCCGCCAGAACGAGACAAGCCAGGATTCGGGGGGCTTTCATGATGTCCTCCTATGGTTCTCCTCAATGGAACATGGTCACCGGTACCGGCGTGTAGGTGCCCGGCGCGGTGCCGATGAACTGCTGGAACTGCGCCTGTGCTTGCTGTTCGGCTTCGGCCTTGCGGGCCTGTTCGATCGCCTGCGCACGCGCCTGGGACGCAAGCAAGGTCTGGATGGCGGAAGCCTGCTGCGATTGCAGGGCCAGCAGCTGGTTGCCGGCCTGCGTGACCTGAAGGATGCCGACGGCACCCTGGCTCCGCCCGATCAGCGCGCTCATCTGCGCCTGGTCATTCGGTAAATTCTGGACGATCTGCGCCTGGACTTCCATCGTGTGCTGGAAGGTCTGAAGCGAATACAACCAGCGCGTCTGGGCGTCCTGCATCAATTGTGCGCCGGACGATGACGGGCTGATCGTCGTCGGGTAATAGCGCTGGAACTGGGACTGGACGTTCTGGACATTGTAGAGAATGCCCTGGGCCTGCCCCATCAGGCTGGTCAGCCGCGAGATGGTCTGGCTGAGTTGCTGCACCACGGAGAACGGCAGCGACGTCAGATTACGCTGCTGATTTTGCAGCATCTGAAGGAATTGCTGGATCTGCGTGATCTGGTTGTTGATCTGTTGCAGCGTCCGCGCGGCGGTCAGGAGATTCTGCGTCAGATTGCTGGAATCGATGACGGCCAATTGCGCCTGGGCCATGGGGGCCGCCACCAGACCGGCGACGATGGCTGCTGTCGCGAGCCGCCGCCCCCAACCGGGCCGAAGGATTTTGTGCCTGATCATATCCGATCCTCCTCGACTGGAGACGGCGCACCGGGCCTTCCCGTCTCCTTAATGACCTCACAAGCCCAGGACAGCCCTTTCGCTCTGAGCCACGCTTCCGCGAAGGAGTCGGGCGACGACCGGTCGAGCACCCGGTCGATCATCATCTGATCGGCCGGCGACGAGGCGCCGCAGAAGGCGAGCGCCACCGGCCCGAGGCCGAGCTGGAACAGCCGGTTGCCCCGGCGGGATTGTAAATAATAGTCGCGCTTGGGGGTCGCCGTGGCGATAAGCTGGATCTGTCGTTCATTGAGCCCGAACTGCTCATAGGCACGCCGCGCCTCGACCGCCCGGTCGTTCGGCAGGAAGATGCGTTGCGGGCAGCTCTCGATCACGGACGGTGCGATCGTGCTGTCGGTGATATCGGCCAGCGACTGGGTGGCGAAGATCACGGCGACATTCTTCTTGCGCAGCGTCTTCAGCCATTCGCGGATGCGCGCGGCGAACAGCGGGTCATCGAGAAAGACCCAGGCCTCGTCGAGGATCAGCAAGGTCGGCGAGCCGTCGAACCGGGCATCGAGCCGGTGGAACAGATAGGTCAGCACCGGCGGCACGGCGCCGGCCGCGTCGCGCATCAAGGTTTCGGTTTCAAAGCATTCGACGTCGCCGAAGGCGAGCCGGTCCTCGGCGGCGTCGAGCAGATGGCCGAACGGGCCTTCCAGCGTATAGGGGCCGAGCGCCGCTTTGAGCGCGTTCGATTGCAGCAGCATCGAGAGACCGGTCAGCGTGCGCTCGGGCCGCGGTGCCGAGGCGAGGCTGGTCAGCGCCGACCAGACCGCTTCCTTGATCTCCGGGGTGATGGCGACCCGCTCATGGGCGAGCAGCCCGAGCACCCATTCCGCCGCCCAGGCACGCTCGGGAACCTGATCGATCCCGGCGAAGGGCTGAAACGCGAGCGCCTCGGCCTCGGCGGCGAGCCGGTGATGCCGGCCGCCCATCGCCAGAATCGAGGCACGCGCCGAGCCGCCCTTGTCGAAGACATAGATCTGCGATCGGCGATAGCGGCGGAACTGGAGCGCCAGCAAGGCGAGCAGCACGCTCTTGCCCGCCCCGGTCGGGCCGACGATCAGCATATGCCCGACATCGCCGACATGGGTCGAGAG
>JAXDMU010000324.1:0-4148 GCA_034665905.1 Aliidongia sp.
TAGCATGCCGCACAGAATGAATAGCTTGCTCGCCAGGATCAGGTCCTTGGGTGCGCGCGCGCACCACGCGATGGCGAACACCATGAGCACGACCTTGCTGAAGGATTCGAGCCAGAAATTCAACGCGCCCGGCCGATCGACCGCAAAGGCGATACCGATCGTCGCCAGCGCCGCGAAAAGTGTCAGGATCGTGAGTTCGGGCCGCCAATAGGGCCGCACTCGCCCAGCGGCGAGCAGAATCGCCAGCACCGTGAAGGACAGCAGCGCCAGCACCAGCGGCAGATGTAAAGCTTCGAGCGGCGTCAAAATCTCATGCAGCCGGAAACATGAGAGCGAAATGAAGCTGACGCACAGGATGAAGGGCACCCGCAACACGGTGACGATAGCGATCGGGGCGAATGCGATGCCCAGAATCAGCAAGAGCGAGGGCACTTCGAGCCAGAGCGCGCCGACCGCCAGCGAGATGCCCAGGCCGATCGCCAGTTGCAGCCGCATCGTCCGGTTTCGGGACAGTTCCAGGCTGTCGTCCAGAACAGCGTCGCCCGGCCGGTTCATGGCGGCACCATGGCATCGCCGCGCCGATGCCGCAGCAGGCCGATCGGGATCGGCACCAAACCGAGACCGAGGCCCAGCAATGCCGCGGCCAGCGCACCCGCCATACAGACCGCGACCGCCTCGACCAGCGTCAGATCCGGCGGCAGCAGGGCGGCAGCACCGGTCAAGATCGCGGCATAGAGCCCGAGACGCAGCCAGGGCAGATGCAACGCCACCTTGCGCTGGCTGTCGATGAAAATCGCGATCAGCCGCACCGCCCAGCCGAGAATGGTGGCGGCGATCGCGCCGGCCACGCCGTAGGGCGGAATCAGCAGGACATAACCGGCCAGTGCCGCCGCCGCCGCCCCGAGATTGATCCACATCGGCATGCGGGTCGAGGGGCCGGCATAGGAGCCGATATTGACCAGATCGGCGATGTGCTGCACCAATGTTGCCACGACCAGCCAGGGCAAATAGGCGACCGCGCCGTGATAAGCTGGCGGCGTCATCAGCCGGATCAGTGGCCCGCCGCCGCAGGCCACACCGAACCCAAGCCAGAACAGAAAGGCGAGGCCGAAGGTCACGGTGCGGCCACTGCGCGCGATGCCGTCGGGCTCCAGCAGGATCTGGATACGTCGCGGCGACCACCACATCGCGAAGGGCTGAAACAATTGCGGCGTCAGAATCGCAACCTTGTAGGCAATGGCATAGATCGCGAGCGCCGAGACCGGCAGCGTGCGCGCGAGCAGCAGCCGATCGAACGTGCCAAGCACGAAATTTCCCAACCCGCCCAGCACCAGCGGCATGCCGTAGCGCAGCAGCGCCCCGGTACTGGCCCGGTCGAAGTGGATGCCGGTATCGCGCCATTGCGCGATCGCCAGGATCAGCGCGGTCAGCGCAGCGGCGGCCAGCGAGGCCGCCATCACGCCGGACACGCCGAAACCGCGATCGAGCAGGATGAACACCAAAGCCGCCTGAAACAGGGCGCGGCCGAGCACGATGAGCAGATAGAGCCGGCTGCGCGCCCGAAAGCGCAGCCACGCCAACGGCAGTTCGATGGCGCCTTCCAGCGCCACGGTAGCGAACAGGAAATGCAGCGCCAGCGGCGGTGCCGCATCGTTCAGCAGCGCTTCGGCCGGTCCGACCAAAAATTGCATCGCGACGGCGGCGATTGCCGCCAGAACCAGAATCAGGCCGAAGGCTTCGGCCGAGACGCGCCGCCGTGCCGCATCATCGGGCGCGGCACCGACGAACCGGTAGAGCGCTTCGACCTGCCCGAAGCTCAGGATCGTGGTCGCGACGTCCGCCACCGTCGCCATCAATTCGATCGAGCCATATTCTGCCGTGCTCAGATGCCGGGTGACATAGGGCACCATGAACAGCCCGACCGCCCGCATCGCCAGGATCGACAGCGCGTAGAAACCGGCCTGACCGAGCGCGCGCTTAGCCGCCATGTCGGTGCCGCCGAAGTGCCGCCAATATGCCAGTCCGCTTCGCCTTGGTAGCAGCCATCACGCCCCATCGCCTGGCCGCACGCTGCGAGCGGGATGCTCGCCGTGCAGGATCACGGTCGCGTTGCAAGATCCGGACCTCGTGGCCTATCGCGCCATCCGCCAGAGTTGGCCGAAGGCAAGATCCCAGGCGGGCGGGTCGAAGGGCGCCAGACCGTTTTCCGGCGTCCCGGTCATCTCGCCAAACACGATACGGCCGGCGCAATCATAGAGATCGACCCGGACGAAATCCACATCCACCGCCAGTTTTTCGGCGAGTTCGACCATGCGCCCGAAACCGAACGGCAATTCGACGTCGCCGGGGTAGGTTCGATGCAACAGCCGGAAATCCAGTCTTTGTCCGTTGCGGTCGAACATGACGCGGCGATGCTCGGCAAAGCGGTTGAGATCGACCTGAACATACTCGACGCGGCCGCCGAACACGAAAAATTTGTAGTCGCGCGGCGACTGTCCTGATCCGTCATCGAGAAATTCCTCGATCAGCAGCCGGGGCGGGATGTCGCGATAGGCCCATTCGCCGCCGGCCACGTAATAATTTTGCCTTAGCCAATAAGCGCAGAGGTCTTCGATTCCGGCCGGATCGATCCGCTTGCGATCGGTCACGATATGCACCCAGCCACTGCCATGCGTCGGTTTTATCACGAACCGATCGGGCAATTCCGTCCAGGGCAAGCCCTGCGCGCTATCGGCAACATGGAGCAGACCCGGCAGGAATTCGTCGCCGATGCGATCCGCCACATGGTCGCGGATCGCCAACTTGTCGGCGAACAGCGTCAGAAATGGCCGGCGGTCGAACAATTTGCGATGCAGAATTTTTTCGCTGAAGGTTCGCGGTGCCTGAAGATCGGGAAGCCGCCCATGGACCCGCCGGAACGCGGTAATCGCCCCCGGCGCCACGACCAGCAAGGGCGGCATCCGCAAAACCGCGGCGTGCAGCAGCCGCTGGAGCGTCCAGCGCAAACGCCTGCCGAGTCGAGGGGGTGAAGCCATTTCACATCCTGGATTGAGTTATGTCGACAACTCGCCCGCAGAAATCACATTACGCACGCTTTTTGGCAAGGCCTATCGCACCCATTCAGACGGCCAGCCCGGCCCGGCGATAGACCGGCAACAGCGCGGCGATCCCGATGTGCAGCGCGTATTGCCACTCGATCTTGGCCCGGGCGGCGCGCGCCATTGCCTGACGGCGTGCCGGCGGCCAGCCCGACCAATCGCGAATCGCGGCGGCCAGGGCTGCGACATCGCCCGGCGACGCCAGCAGCCCATCCGTTCCGGCCTCGATCAGGTCGGGCAGGCCGCCCACGGCGAAGGCGGCGACCGGGACGCCATGTGCCATCGCTTCGAGCGCGGCCAGCGGCAGCCCTTCATGGCGCGATGGCATGGCGAGCAGGGCCAAAGCTGGCCAGTGCGGCGCCATCGGCGCCACCCGGCCGTGAAACCGAATATGGCCACCATAGCGCGCTTCGAGCGTGGGCCGAAGCGGCCCGTCGCCATAGGCGGCAAAGGGCAGATCCGGCAATTGCTCGGCCAGGGCGCCGAACAGATCCGGTCCCTTTTCCAGGCTCATCCGACCGACGAAGCCGATCATGTCACCGACGCCAAGCGCCGGTTCCGGCGGCAATTCGACGAAGCTCGGCACGATCGCGACCGGCCGCGGCAGGGTTGCGGCAATCGCGGCCGAGACGGCGATGCGCGGGGCAAGCCGCGCGGTCAGCCGGTCCAGCCGGAAATAGAGGCGCAGCCGCCCGGTGCCCGGCTCGCCCGAATGAAAGGTCGAAACTACGGGCACGCCGCAGAGCCGTGCCGCCGCGCGGCCGAGGATGCCGGCCTTGTAGCCATGGGTATGGAGCAAGGCCGGCCGCGCGCGCAGCGCCGACAGCAGGTCCGTGAATTTCCCGCCAAGCATACGCCAGCGCAACCCGGCGGCATCGAGTTCGGCCGTTAGCGGATGGCCACCATAGTCGGCCCAAAACAAAATTTCCGAATCATAGCCAACTTGTCGCAGACCTTTTGCGAGCAGCAAAACATGTGTTTCAATACCGCCCAGGTCGCGACTGTCCAGAAGCAGCCAAATTGCCCGATTCATCCTCGATCTGCCTTGCC
>JAXDMU010000325.1:0-8958 GCA_034665905.1 Aliidongia sp.
GGCCGACCGGAACGGCGGCCAGAAATTGCGTGGCCTTGTCCTCGATCTGGACATCGGCGACCTGCGCATAGGCACCATAAGAGCGCTTGATATCGGTCGATTTCAGCGCACGAATAAAGGCATCGAAGATGTTCCCCGGCCCGAAATAGAGCGCTCGGAAGAGGTTGCGCGCCATATCGGGCGATGGAGCGGTCGGCAGCACTTGGCGACTCTGTGCGCCGAACGGATAGGCCGCGATCACCTTTTTCGATTGGAAGTCGAAGATCAGCGCCTGGCCGCGCAGGTCGGCGACGACCTTGACCTCGCCGCCGACCGGCTCCTGCGCCAGATTCTCCCAGGTCAATACGAAGGCGACGGCAAGCGCGTCTCCCGTCTTGGTGTTACCGAGGTCGCCCGTTAGGACGATGTGATCAAACTTGGCGGCAGCGACGAGATGGCCAAGTTCGCGGTCCAAAGGCGGTATGTCGCGCGCATCCGCCGACACATTGAGCGCTACGCTGTTCGGGAATGATTGCTCGATCCGCCCAGCTTCCCCGGAAAATGCGAACCCAGCATAGTGCAGTCTGGTAACATCCTGACCGTAACCGTCGCGAGTAGCCGAACAACAATAAACGACGAACAGGATTGCTAAAATCCGACAAGAAGCGGGTGTCGCATAGAGCATATTTAACATTTTTAGTATAGATCTCGCCGCGAAACTCAACTGGTTGGTTTGAAGCTATCGGAGGCGGGGTGGCCTGTCAAGCTCCACAGCTTGGCCGATGTCAGTCGTCGGTAAACCAGGCAGTAGCAGGCACGCATTCCGCGCTTTTGTCGCGCCGAGTGACCAAGCCAGCCTCAATGAACTTGGCAGCCGGGATGCGGCAGACCGAAGCACCGGCGCGCTTGGCAACAAAGGTGCGGGCTTCCGGCTCGTCGGCGAGAATGGCGATGATCGCCGACGTGTCGATCATCTCGATTACGCCCTCAAGGCTAAATTCCCGGCGGTCGATGTCTCACCGTTGTTGGAACAAATTGTTCAGCGGCGCGCGTATCACGACACCGGAAGACCGGCGGTCTGCTCGGCCGGTTTTGTACCGAGCACCTGGGTCAATATTGTTGACAGCGTCTGTAGCCGATAGGGTTTCGCTAGCCGCGGCAGGTCGCTTACCTCGTTGTCCGTCAGATCGGTATAGCCGCTTGCCAGGATGACTGGGGTTTGCGGCCAGAATTCGCGAACCTTAATCGCCAGCGACAGGCCGGTCGCCCCCGGCATCGCCTGATCGGTGATGACACAATCGATCTGCACGCCGGACCAAAGCCTGTCGAGCGCTTCGGAGACGCAGGAGGTCTCGATCACAGTGTGGCCGAGTTCTTCCAGCATGGCGGCGGTGCTCGAACTGACCAGCGGGTCGTCGTCGACCAGCAAAACCTGGTAGCTCCGTTCCGACAGCGATTGCGCGGCAGGAGCGACGGCTGGTTCCGGCTGCATCCGCACCTGCGCCTGCTCTTGCGGAAACAGCAATTCGACTGTCGTGCCGACGCCGAGCCGGCTGGACAGGCGCATCGCCCCCCCCGATTGGATGGCCAGACCATCAACCATCGACAATCCGAGCCCGGTGCCTTCGCCCAGCTCTTTGGTCGTGAAGAACGGCTCGGTCGCCCGCTTCAATGTGGTGTCGTCCATGCCATGGCCGGTATCGGCCACCCCGATGCAGACATAGGGTCCGTGCGGCGTTTCCTCGATTTTGGCGGTGATCGTCAGCGTGCCGTTTTCCGGCATCGCATCGCGTGCGTTCAGGGCCAGATTGAGCAGCGCCAGTTCCAACTGGTTCGGATCGATGCAGATCACGCCCAGATCGGGCGCGAAGTCGGTATGGATTTCGATCAAGGGGCCAAGCGAGCGCCGAAGCATTTCCATCATGCCGCCGATCAGCATCACGACGTCGGTCTGCTCCGGCTTCAACTCCTGACGCCGGGCGAAAGCCAGCATCCGCTTGGTCAGAATCGCACCTCGTTCGGCGCCCTGCATCGCGCCCTCAAGCAGCCGCTGCACCCGGCTGTTGTCGTTCGGCAGGCTGCGTTGCACCAGTTCGATATGGCCGACGATCGCCATCAGCAAATTGTTAAAGTCATGCGCGACCCCGCCGGTCAACTGACCGAGGCTGTCCAGCTTTTGCAACTGATGCATCTGGGCCAATGCGGCTTCATGTTCGCGCGTCCGCTCGTCGACCCGCCGTTCCAGATCCTCGTTGGTCTGCGCCAAGGCGGCGTTGGCGGCCGCCAGTTCGGCCGTGCGCTCGGCCACGCGGCGTTCCAGTTCCGCGTTGAAGCGTTCGAGTTCCTTGGTCTTGCGGTAAAGTTCCGCGAACACACGCACTTTCGCGCGCAGCAGATTGGGTGCCACCGGGACCGGGACGTAATCGACCGCGCCGCGCTCGTATCCGCGCACCAGATCGTGATCGGTCACCTGGATCGCCGAGACAAAGATGATGGCGATCGTCTGGTAGCGCGGGTGCTGGCGGATCATCTGCGCCAGTTCGAAACCATCGAGTTCCGGCATGCAGACGTCGATCAAAATGACCGCGACGTCATGCTTCAACAGCAATTCGAGTGCGACGCGGGCGGAGTTCGCCTTGATCAGCGTCTCGTCCAGCTCGGCGAGGATCGTCTCATAGCTCAGCAATTTTGCCGGTTGATCGTCCACCAGCAGAATATTCAACCGCTCCCGCACGATCCCGCCCTCTATCTGTGTAGCCACATCCGCAGAGCGGATAGTAGTTGTTCGGTATTGACCGGCTTGGCAAGATAATCCGAGGCGCCGGCTTCCAGGCATTTCTCGCGATCGCCCTTCATCGCCTTGGCCGTCAGGGCGATGATCGGCAGCCGTCGGAAGGCGGGGTTGGTGCGGATGACCTGCATCGTCTGATATCCATCCATGCCGGGCATCATGATGTCCATGAGAACGATGGCGAGTTCGGGGGTCGATTCGACCAGTTCGATCGCCTCGCTGCCGGTCGTCGCGGCCAGCACCTTGATAACACGAAGCTCCAGAACGCTGCTTAGTGCAAAGATATTCCGCGCATCGACATCGACCAGCAACACCGTTTTGCCGACCAGATCTTCGTCGGAACTGTGCAGCCGCTCGATCATCCGCTGCTTGTCGGGCGGCAGATCGCTGATCACGCGGTGCAGGAAGAGCGCGGTCTCGTCGAGCAGTCGCTCGGGCGATTCCACGCCCTTGACCACCACGCTGCGCGCGATGGTGTGCAACTGCGCATCTTCTTCCGGCGACAGTTCACGGCCGGTGAACACGACCACCGGCAAATCGGCCAGCGCCGGATTGTCGCGGAATTCGTTCAGCAGATCGAAGCCGGAAATGTCCGGCAGGCGAAGATCAAGCACGACGCAGTCGCACGGGTTTTCGTTCAGAAATGCCAGCGCTTCCTTGCCGGTCGCGACCGCGATCAGTTCGACATCGTCATGGGCCAGCAACTCGGTGATGCTCAATTGTTCGGCCGGGCTGTCCTCGACCACGAGCAGGCGCTTGCGACGCGGTTGGGCATATTGCTTGATCCGCGCCATCGCCGCCTCCAGCCCTTCGATTGAGGTCGGCTTGGTGATGAAGGCAAAGGCGCCGCGCGCCAGCCCGTGCTGGCGATCCTCGTCGAGGGTGACAACCTGAACCGGAATATGCCGGGTCGCCGGATCCTGCTTGAGCTGGCTCAGTACGGACCAGCCCAGTATGTCGGGCAGGAACACATCGAGCGAAACGGCGGTCGGCAGATATTCGCGGGCGAGGGACAGCGCCTCGGTCCCGGTGGTGGCGACCAGCACCTTGAAGCCGATCTCGCGGGCCATGTCGAGCAGGATCAGCGCATAGTGCGGGTCATCCTCGACCACCAGCAGCGATATTTCGCCTGGTTCCAGCACAGACCGGTCGTCCAGGATCGGCGGGGTGACGGGCTTGTTCGCGAGGATTTCGGATGCCACCGCCAGCAGACCGGGCCGCGAAACCTGCGGCCGGATCGCGGAGGGGGCGCCGGTATAGGTCAGCGGCAGATAGAGGGTGAAGGTACTGCCGACGCCCGGTACGCTGCGCAACTGAATCTCGCCACCCAGCAGATTGGCCAGTTCGCGGCTGATCGCGAGACCCAGGCCGGTGCCGCCATAACGGCGACTGGTACTGGCATCGGCCTGCTGGAACGCCTCGAAAATGATCTTCTGCTTTTCCGGCAGAATGCCGATGCCGGGATCGGTGACCTCGAAGGCGACGACCGCAGGCGCGTGCTTCAGCACCGGATGATCCAGACCCCAACCGCTCTTAGCGTTCGAGATGGTCAGTTTGATGCCGCCCTGCTCGGTGAATTTGAACGCGTTCGACAGCAGGTTCTTCAGAACCTGCTGAAGCCGTTTGGAGTCCGTGATGATGCTGCGGGCGAGGGTCGGATCGATCTCCACCTCGAACGACAAGCGCCGGCTTTCCGCCTCGTGCCGGAACGGCCGCCCTAACACGTCCTTGAGATTGACGAATAAAATCTCCTCGGCATCGACCGAAACGGTACCGGATTCGATCTTGGACAGATCCAGAATGTCGCTGATCAGGTTGAGCAGATCGGTTCCGGCGCTGTGGATGGTGCGTGCGAATTCGACCTGTTTGGGGGCAAGATTGCCGTCTGGATTCTCACTCAATTGCTGCCCGAGAATCAGGATGCTGTTCAGCGGGGTGCGCAGCTCGTGCGACATGTTGGCGAGGAATTCGGATTTGTATTTCGAGGTCAGCGCTAGCTCGGTCGCTTTTTCTTCGAGCGCACGGCGGGCCTGTTCGATTTCCTGGTTCTTGCGCTCGACCTCGACATTGCGCTCGGCCAGCTGCTGCGCCTTCTGCTCCAGCTGTTCGTTGGTCTGTTGCAGTTCCTTTTGCTGCGATTGCAGTTCGGTCGCGAGCTGCTGCGACTGGGTCAGCAGCCCTTCGGTTTGCATCGTCGCCTCGATGCTGTTCAGCACGATGCCGATGCCGGCGGTCAATTGCTCGAGAAAGGTCACCTGAAGATTGGTGAAGGCGCCAAGCGAGGCCAGTTCGATCACCGCCTTGACCTGGCCCTCGAACAGCACCGGCAAAACGATGATGTTGCGCGGCGTGACCTTGAACAGTCCCGAGGTGATAGGCACGACATTCGACGGCATTTCGCTGATCAACAGCCGGCGCATATCGATAGCGCATTGCCCGATCAGACCCTCTCCGGCGCGCAGCCGTACCGGATGTCCGCGACCCTCACCATCGGCGAAGCCCGACAGCAACCGCAGGTTCGATTCCGTCTCGACCAGATAGATCACGCCGTTCTGAGCATTGACCACCGGTGCCAGTTCGGACAGCAGCATCCGGCCGACCGTCGAAAGATCGCGTTGGCCTTGAAGCATGTTGGTGAAGCGCGCGAGGTTGGTCTTCAGCCAGTCCTGCTCGGTGTTGCGGTCGGTGGTCAGCCGCAGATTGTCGATCATGGTATTGACGTTGTCTTTAAGCTCGGCGACCTCGCCGCGCGCCTCCACCTGAATCGAGCGCGTGAGATCGCCCTTGGTCACTGCCGTCGCCACCTCGGCGATCGCGCGCACCTGAGTGGTGAGGTTCGCCGCCAGCAGATTGACGTTACCGGTCAAATCCTTCCAGGTTCCGGCGGCACCCGGCACGTTGGCTTGGCCGCCCAGGCGCCCTTCGACGCCGACCTCGCGCGCCACCGTCGTCACCTGATCGGCGAAGGTTGCCAGCGTATTGGTCATGTTGTTGATGGTCTCGGCCAGGGCCGCGACCTCGCCCATTGATTTCACCGTCAAATTCTGTCCGAGATCACCATCGGCGACTGCGGTCACGACCTTGACGATGCCGCGCACCTGTTCGGTCAAATTCGCGGCCATGACGTTCACCGTGTCGGTCAGATCCTTCCAGGTCCCGGCGACGCCGGGCACGGTGGCTTGTCCGCCGAGCTTGCCTTCGGTACCGACCTCGCGCGCGACACGCGTCACTTCCGAGGCGAAGGCATTGAGCTGATCGACCATGGTGTTGATCGTGTTCTTCAGCTCCAGGATTTCGCCCTTCACGTCGACCGTGATCTTGCGCGAGAGATCGCCGCGCGCCACGGCCGTCGTCACTTCGGCGATGTTGCGGACCTGCGTGGTGAGGTTGGCGGCCAGCAGATTGACGTTGTCGGTCAGATCCTTCCAGGTGCCGCCGACGCCGGGCACCACGGCCTGTCCGCCCAACCTGCCTTCGGTGCCGACCTCACGCGCGACGCGGGTCACTTCGGCGGCAAACGAGCGGAGCTGCTCGACCATGGTGTTCAGCGTTTCCTTGAGCAGCAGGATTTCGCCACGAACATCCACGGTGATCTTCTTCGAGAGATCGCCATTGGCGATGGCGGTGGCGACTTCGGCGATGTTGCGGACCTGGCCGGTCAGATTGCTCGCCATGAAATTGACGTTGTCGGTCAGATCCTTCCAGGTGCCGTCAACGCCGGGCACGGCCGCCTGACCGCCGAGCTTGCCTTCGGTGCCGACCTCGCGGGCAACGCGGGTCACTTCCGAGGCGAAGGCGTTGAGCTGATCGACCATGGTGTTGATCGTGTTCTTCAGCTCCAGGATTTCGCCCTTCACATCGACCGTGATTTTGCGGGACAGATCGCCGCGCGCCACGGCGGTCGTCACCTCGGCGATGTTGCGGACCTGGGCGGTCAGATTGCCGGCCATCGAATTCACGCTGTCGGTCAGATCCTTCCAGGTACCGGCGACGCCCGGCACCTGGGCCTGTCCGCCCAGCCGTCCTTCGGTGCCGACCTCGCGCGCCACACGCGTCACCTCGCCGGCAAAGCGGTTGAGCTGATCGACCATGGTGTTCAGCGTTTCCTTCAATTGAAGGATCTCGCCGCGGACATCGACCGTGATCTTGCGCGAGAGATCGCCGCCCGCGATGGCGGTCGCGACTTCGGCGATGTTGCGCACCTGACCGGTCAGATTGCCGGCCATGGAATTGACACTGTCGGTCAGATCCTTCCAGGTCCCGGCGACGCCGGGCACGGCGGCCTGTCCGCCCAGCCGGCCTTCGGTGCCGACCTCGCGCGCGACACGCGTCACTTCGCCGGCAAAGGCGTTCAGCTGATCGACCATGGTGTTGATCGTGTCTTTCAGCTGGCGGATCTCGCCGCGGACATCGACCGTGACCTTGCGCGACAAATCGCCCTGCGCCACGGCGGTGGCGACTTCGGCGATGTTGCGAACCTGGCCGGTCAGGTTGCTCGCCATGGAATTCACGCTGTCGGTCAGATCCTTCCAGGTCCCGGCGACGCCCTTGACCTGCGCCTGTCCGCCGAGCTTGCCTTCGGTGCCGACCTCGCGCGCCACACGCGTCACTTCGCCGGCAAAGGCGTTCAACTGATCGACCGTGGTGTTGATCGTGTCTTTTAGCTGAAGGATCTCGCCGCTGACATCCACCGTGATCTTCTTCGACAGATCGCCATTGGCGATGGCGGTGGATACTTCGGCGATGTTGCGCACCTGGGCGGTCAGGTTGCTCGCCATTGAGTTCACACTTTCGGTCAGATCCTTCCAGGTGCCGGCGACGCCCAGCACATTGGCCTGTCCGCCCAACCTTCCGTCGGTGCCGACCTCGCGCGCGACACGCGTCACTTCGCCGGCAAAAGCGTTCAACTGATCGACCATCGTATTGATGGTCTCCTTCATCTGAAGGATCTCGCCGCTGACATTCACCGTGATCTTCTTGGAGAGATCGCCGCCGGCGATGGCGGTGGCGACCTCGGCAATGTTGCGGACTTGGCCGGTCAGGTTGCTCGCCATGGAATTGACGTTGTCGGTCAGATCCTTCCATGTCCCGGCGACACCGGGCACCTGCGCCTGTCCGCCCAGCCGCCCTTCGGTGCCGACCTCGCGCGCGACACGGGTCACTTCCGATGCAAAGGCGTTCAGCTGATCGACCATCGTGTTGATCGTGTCTTTCAGCTCAAGGATTTCGCCGCGCACATCGACCGTGATCTTGCGCGAAAGATCGCCGCGCGCGACGGCGGTCGTCACCTGGGCGATGTTGCGCACCTGATCGGTCAGATTGCCGCACATCGCGTTCACGCTGTCGGTCAGATCCTTCCAAGTGCCGGCGACGCCCGGCACCTGGGCCTGTCCGCCCAGCCGGCCTTCGGTGCCGACCTCGCGCGCGACACGGGTGACTTCCGAGGCGAAGGAGCGCAGCTGATCGACCATCGTATTGATGGCTTCCTTCAGCTGAAGAATTTCGCCGCGGACATCGACCGTGATTTTCTTCGAGAAATCGCCATTGGCCACAGCGATGGTCACGTCGGCGATGTTGCGCACCTGGGCGGTCAGATTGTTCGCCATCGAGTTGACGCTCTCGGTCAGATCTTTCCAGACGCCGGTCACTTCGCTGACCTGGGCCTGACCGCCGAGTTTGCCGTCGGTGCCGACCTCGCGCGCGACGCGCGTCACTTCCGAGGTGAAGACGCTCAATTGCTTGATCATCGTGTTGACGATCGTGGCCGAGCGCAGGAACTCGCCCTTGAGCGGCCGTCCATCGACATCGAGCCGGACGGTTTGCAGCAGATCGCCGCGCGCCACGGCCGTGATCGCATGCGTGACCGCCGTGGTCGGCCATAGCAGATCGTCGATCAGCGTATTGACCGAATTTTCCATTTCCGCCCAGGCGCCGGACGCCAGGCCGAAGCGGACGCGCTTGCGCGTCTTACCGTCGCGGCCGACCACTTGGCCGACCAGCTCCAACTGGGTGGCCATGCGCTCATTCGTGGCAATGATTTCGTTGAACGTGTCGGCAACCTTACCGGCCAGCCCGGTCAGATCGCCGCGCAGCCGAACCGAGAAATCGCCGACCCGCATGGCCTGGAGCGCCTGAAGCAGCGAGTTCAGGTCGAAATCCGATGCCCCGATCTTTTCCCCAAATTCGTC
>JAXDMU010000326.1:0-4602 GCA_034665905.1 Aliidongia sp.
GAAAAGCTTCGGCGACCATCTATTCATTCTCGGTGATGCCGCCGTTCAGATCGATCCCTTGACCGGTGAAGGCATCCAATATGCCATGGATGCCGCCGAAATTGCCGCCGATGTTCTGGTCGATGCCGTCGCCTCGGGTGATTTCAGCGAGCAGGCCATGGGCGCTTATCACCGTCGCTGGTATGACGGTTTCGGCCGAGATTTCGTCTGGAGTGCCCGGCTCGCGCGGTTTTACCGCAAATGTCCCGTCATGATCGATGCCAGTGCCCTGACGTTGCAGCGGCTCAAGGGGCCGTTTCTGGCGCAATGGGCAGAGATCGTCACCGGAGCGCGGCCGAAAACCGACTTCATGAAGCCTAAAATGCTTCTACCGATCTTACGCGACCTACCGGCCGCTCTGATGTTGAAGCAACCCGCCTGACATCGATCCCCTGGTGGTATCGGTGTCAGACTCTCTCGTCGATTTTCGGGAGCAGGAGAGCCTTTTGTCTGAAACTTCCCAAGCTCGGAGCGAGGTTTACGCCGGTACAGGGCCGTCATTCTCCCGTGGGGATGCCGGAACGGGCCGGCAACGTTCCCGACCGGAGACTGGGCTGATCGCGCTCCAGCATGAGCAGGGTGCCTGGGAAGGCGAGGTGATCTGGTGTCCGATGATCACCGCGCAGCTTGTCATTGCCCGCACGATCATCGGACGCAAGGGCGACAGCGAATGGACCGGCGGAGTCATTCGGTATTTTCAGACGACACGCAATGCGGATGGTGGATGGGGTTTGCACCCGGTATCGGCGTCTTATCTTTATGTGACGACACTCGTCTATATCGCCCTGCGGCTGCTTGGCGAACCTGCGGATGGTCCGAATGCCGGCCCGGCACGGGCCTGGATCGTTAAGCATCCGGAAGGTGTGACCGCACTGCCGAGCTGGGGGAAGCTCTGGCTATCCTTTGCCGGTCTCTATTCCTATGACGGGGTCAATCCTGTTCCACCGGAATTGTTTCTGCTGCCGCGCTGGTCGCCGATCCGGGCCGATCATCTCTATTGCCACACACGCTATATCTATCTCGGCCTCGCCTATCTTTACGGCTGCCGCCTTTCGGCCGATCTCGGCGAAATCGGCCGATCGCTGCGTGACGAGTTGTATGGCCGACCATTTCATGAAATCGACTTTGCCGCGAACCGCGATCGGATCGCCGAAAGCGATCTTTATGTCGCACCCGGACACCTGCTCCGCGGGATCAATGCCGGGCTTCGCTTGGCCGGCGCGCTCCGGCGGAAACTCGGCATCGGGAGCAGGCTACGGCGCAAGGCACTGCACCATTGCCTCAGCCTGATCCGCGGCGAGGTATTGGCGACCGACGCCCAGTGCCTGTCGCCGGTCAATGGCCTTCTCAACTTGCTGGCTCTCCACGCCAACGATCCGACGGACCCGCTGATCGACCGGTTGCTCGACGGTCTCGAAGCGTGGCGCTGGCAGGATGAGGATGGCGGCATCCGATATGCCGGCGCACGCTCCCAGACTTGGGATACCGCGCTCGCACTTCAGGCGCTCTTGCCCGCAGTCACACCGGAAGCGGCCGTCGTTACGGCGATTAGAACCGGATACGGCTATCTGGCGGCTGGTCAGTGTCGAGCGGAACCGGTCCCGCGCAACCCCGATCGTCAAGCCGCGTTCGGCGGCTGGTGTTTCTGCGACGGCGCCCATAATTGGCCGGTCAGCGATTGTACGGCTGAAGCGCTGACGGCGATCCTGGCGTGCCATGATGTTGACGGACTGATCTGCCCGGCCGACCGGATCGGCCCGGAACATCTGGCGGCGGCGGCGGAATTCATTCTCGATCGGCAGAATGCCGATGGCGGATTCGGTTCCTACGAGCGCCGCCGCGGCCCCCGTTTTCTCGAAAGCCTGAATCCCTCTGAGATGTTCGGTCGCTGCATGACCGAGCGATCCTATGTCGAATGTACTGCCTCCTGCATCGAAGCACTGGCGCAGTTTGCCCGGCAGGTGCCGCAAGCAGCGCCAGGCAGGGTTGCCCGTGCACTCCAAGATGGGATCGATTTCTTGCACCGCGCGCAACGGCCGGACGGTTCCTATCCCGGTTTCTGGGGCATCAATTTCATCTATGCAACCAGCTTTGTTCTGCGCGCCCTTGCCGCCGTAGCACGGCCCCAGACCGACCGGACCGTGCAGCGTGCCCTGGATTGGCTGGAGGCAAGGCAACGATCGGATGGCGGCTGGGGCGAGCATTTTTCCGGATGTCTCGATGACCGCTATATCGAAAACCCGGTCAGTCTGATCAGCGGCACAAGCTGGGCGCTGCTCGGCTTGCTCGCCTTCTACGGAGCGGAGCGGCAGTCAATCGCGCGCGGGCTGAATTGGCTGGACGGGCGGCTGCAGATTGCCGGACAACTTCCGCGAGAGTCGGTGAACGGGGTGTTTTTTGGTACCGCCATGCTCGAATACACGCTTTACAACGCGAGTTTCGGCACCTGGGCGCTGCGTCGCGGCTTGGAAAGGCGCGGCCATGGCTGACCTCGTTTCGACCGACATCGCCATCGGTGGCGGCGGCATCGCCGGCTCGGTTGCGGCCTTGATCCTCGGTCGGTTGGGTTTCCGGGTAATCCTGATCGAACCGAATCTGCATGGCGACCGCCGGCGGGGTGGGGAGATGCTGCATCCGCGCGGTGTGGCGTGTTTGGAGCAGCTCGGGCTGCTTGCCGATGTCCAGGCGGCCGGCGTCACGAAGGTCGACGGTTTTCACATCCGGGACGCGGAGGCGGGCGATGTGATTCTCCGCTATGCAACGGCCGGTCTCGGCCTGGGTATCGCCTTGGATCATGCACGTCTGCATGCCGTCCTCTTCGCTGCCGCGCGCAATTGTCCCAATGTGACTGTGGTAGAGGGGATGCGGGTTTCGGGCTTGGACCAGAGTCACGGCCATGTCGAAATCCATGTGACCGGAAAGGGTGGCGACCGCCGGATATGTGCCGATCTACTGGTCGGCGCCGACGGCAGCCGGTCGCGGATCAGAGAGCTTGCCGGCATCAGGTCGCTCGGGCGTCGGATGCCCACGATCAGCGCACTGACCATACCGGCCGACGCGCTGCCCGACATCCGGCTGGGCCATGTCTTCGTCGGCGGCGGCCGGGTCAGCTTGGCCTATCCGATCGGCGAGGGCAGGGGCCGCTTGATGGTGGATCACCACGACCGTCCGCCGCATTCGGCCATCGAGGTGGCGGCGCTGCTGTCGCCCGGTTGCCCGGCTGATTTTCGGCTGCGTATTCAAGGATTACCGGTCGAGCAGCGGGTACGGCAATTCCCGACCGATGTGGTGATTGTCGACAAGCCCTATCGCGGCCGGGTGGTACTGATCGGCGATGCGGCCGGTACCTGCCATCCTTTGACCGCCAGCGGCATGACCTCGGGCATTGTCGATGCCGTTACCCTCGCCGAATCACTGCGCGATCATCCCGGCAATATCAAGCGGGCGGTCAGGCGCTATGCCGACCAATGTCGTGACCGGCAGGCAAACCGCCTGTCTCTCGCCAATGCGGTGCATGAGGTGCTGGCCAGTGCGAAGCCCGAATTCCGCATACTGCGTTTCGGTATGATGCGCTACTGGCGCAGCGTCAAGGGCGGCAAACGGGCGATCGCCCTATTATCCATGGCCGAGGATCGGCCGGCCAAGCTGCGTCAGGCAATGATCGACACATTGCGCTATAGCCTCGGCGAACTGATGCGCCCCTCGAACCCGGCCCGGCCGAAAGCGCGTTGGCGGATCGGACTCGATATCTCCCGCATCATCGTGCGTTATCATCTGGGTTCGGTGGCGGCGTCCGGTGATTCTTCCCGATCCACTGAAGGCGCACTGCCATGATTTTGATTACCGGTGCCAGTGGGCATCTGGGGGCAAACCTCGCTTGGGCACTCGCGACACAGGGTGCCTCGCTGCGCCTCCTCCTGCGTCCCGGTACCGATCGGGCCTGTCTCGAAGGCATCAAGGCCGAAGTGACCGAAGGCAGCGTGACGGATTTCGCCGCGTGCGAGCGTGCGATGCGCGGTATCCAGCAAGTCTATCATTGCGCCGCGCAGATCTCGACGCACCATCGCGCGCCGGACGACATCTTTCAAACCAACGTGATCGGCACCGCCAATATCCTGCGGGCGGCGGCCCAGGCCGGGGTCGATCGGGTCGTCGTCACCGGATCGCTCAGCGCCACCGGACATCGCGCCGACCGACCGACCGACGAGTCCGAGTTGTTCAATCCCCTGGAGTCGCATCTTCCTTATGCTTTTACCAAGGCGGCGGTCGAGCATGAATGCCTGCGCGCGGCGGCCGAGGGACAGAATGTCGTCATCGCAGTGTCGTGCGCCATTCTGGGGCCGCGCGATTTCAAGCCTTCGCGCATGGGCAGCGTCCTGATTCGCTTCGCCCGTCGCCGTCTGCTGGCCTATGTCCCCGGCGGTTTCGAATTCGTCGCGGCGCGCGATATCGTGCAAGGGCATCTGCTGGCGATGGAGCGGGGCGAGCGCGGTCAGAAATATATCTTCAGTACCCGGTTCGCGAGCTTTGACGAAATCATGGCGATTTTCGCCGAGGTAACCG
>JAXDMU010000327.1:0-5567 GCA_034665905.1 Aliidongia sp.
ACACCTTCAACGACAAGGACGAGCTTGCCTGGGATCTCGGCAGCCCACAGAACAAGGTGACCACCAGTCCGATTCCGATCAATCTGGGCAACCCGGCGCAGTTGGCGCTGGGCGAAACCCTGTTCGGTGTCACCACCCCGCTCAACGGTACCGGGCAGGGCAACATCTTTCACCCGATGAAAGGGCCTATGACGACGCAGAGTTTGCGCGGTCTGGCGAATTCTGGGGCGATGCATTGGCGCGGCGACCGGTCCAACGGGGCGTTCGGCGTGAATGCGACCGATGAGAATCTGTCCTTCAACAATTTCATCGGCTCGTTCCAATCACTGGTCGGCACGGCCAATTTGCCGACGCCGGAGCAGATGCAGGCCTTCACCGATTTCGTCCTGCAAGTCCAATTGCCGCCGAACCCGGTGCGCCACCTCGACAATTCCTTGAATTCGGCGCAGGCAGCCGGCCAGGCCTTCTTCAACGGGCCGCGGCCGGCCGACGGCATCAAGGCACCGGGCGTCAACCTGATCCTCGGCCAGAGTTCCTTCACCTGCAATGGCTGCCACGCGCTCGATCCGGCCCTGGGCCAGTTCGGCACCAGCACCAATGCCAGCTTCGAAGGCATCACCCAGATCTTCAAGGTCCCGCATCTGCGCAACATGTACACGAAGATCGGCATGTTCGGCTTTCCCGCCGTGCAGTTCTTCAACAACATCGACACCGGCAATACCGGCCCGCAGATCCGCGGCTTCGGTTTCACCAATGACGGCACGCTCGATACGATGTTCAACTTCTTCCATGCCCGCGTCTTCAACCCGCTGCTCACGACCGGCTTCCCGCTATTCGATCCGGACGCCACGCGGCGGGATGTCGAGCAATATATGCTGGCCTTCGATACCGATCTGGCGCCGGCGGTCGGCCAGCAGATCACGCTCGACGGCCAGAACGCCGGCGCGGTCGGCCCGCGCATCACGCTGCTGGAGCAACGAGCAGCCGCGCCCTTTACCTCGAAACTGCTGGGCGGCACCGTGACCGAATGCGATCTGGTGGCGAATGTCGTGCAGAATGGCGCTACCCAAGGCTTCCTGTTCAGCCCCTCGGCCGGTAGCTTCACATCGTCCGCCGGCACCGTGCTAACCGACGGGGCGCTGCGCGCGCGCGCCGCGACCGCCGGACAGGAAGTGACCTTCACCTGCGTTCCGCCCGGTTCCGGATCGCGCGTGGCTTTTAATCAGTAATGACGTGCAACGGCCCGCATGCCCGAGGCGGCTGCGGGCCGTCAGCACTTACCGGCACGTCCAACCGATATCTACCCGGTCAATGACAGGCCTTCGGCGCGGGCCATCGGGTTCTGGCAGGCTACGCCGATCCCAGACCATCGAGAATTCGGATCTCGGAGCGTCCTGCGCCACGCTTCTCAACGCGCACCTGGATCGCGATCCGATCGATCATGCCGGCGACGTGGGTAATGACGCCGACCTTCTGCCCTCGCCCTTGCAGTGTTTCCAGCGCATCCACAGCCACATCGAGCGTTTCCGCGTCGAGCGAGCCAAATCCTTCATCGATAAAGAGCGTATCGACAAAGGACTCCCGGCCCTCGAGACCTGAGAGTGCCAGTGCGAGCGCCAGAGAGACCAGGAAACGTTCGCCGCCCGAAAGGCTTCGGATCGCGCGGACCTCGTCACCCATGTCCCGATCGATGATATGCAATGTGAGGTCGGATGCCGCCCCGCGGACAAGCCGGTAGCGCGGACTCAACGCGTTGAGGTGATCATTGGCCAGATGGACCAGATGATCGAGCGTAATGCCTTGCACGAATCGGCGGAAGCGATCACCGCTGGCGGACCCGACGGCATCATCGACGGCCTGCCAGACGGCAAGCTCGGCTTGCGCCCCGTCGATTTCGGCCGACAGGGTCTCTGCCGTACGGCGTGCCGCGTCATCTTGTCGGAGGGCGGCAGCAAGCGCACCGGTTTGTTGATGCAAGTCCCCGATCTCAGTTACCAGTGCCTCAACCGCGGCGGTCAACGCCGCCGCGTCAGTGGTCTCGTCGAACCCAGCAAGCGCTCTGCTCAAATCATGCTGCCGGGTAAGAACCGCCGCGCCCGTCTCGGACACGACCCGATCGATTTCCTGAATTCGCAGGCGGAGCGTGCTGCTGACCTCTGTATCCGTTGCCAGGATGGCCGCCACCTGCTCAGGCGACCGCTCGATAGCGTGGCAGGCCGCGCCGAATGCCGACTCGGCCGAGGTGCGATGGTCCCTTGCGGTCGCCAAGGCCACGACAACTTCGTCATAGCGACCGCCGGCCGCCTCGAAAGCAGCGACGGTCTTAGATTTCGCCTCGCGCGCGGCGGCGTGGGCCTCTTGGGCGGTTCGGCGGGCTTCGTTAAGCCGCGTGCGGTGACTGGAAGTAGCCTCGCCATTGAGCAGCCTGGCGCGGGCCAGCGTCTTCTCGTCCGCGACGGAACGGCGTTGGTTGAGATCGTCGGCGGCCACCATCGCCCGGGTCCGAATATGATCCCGCGAAACAGCGGCCACCTCGCGTTTGCGCGCCAGATCCTGCACCGCCAAATATAACTCGCCGAGTTGCTTGCGCAGGGCGTCGTACGCCTGGGCAATTGTCGAGAATCTCTCGGCCACGCGCGCGGGAGCGGTATCGAGTTGTTCGACTGTCCCGTCCGCCACGGCGAGAAACGGCGCGATCTCACGGTCGATGGAGTTGAGTCGGTCGGCGAGTGCCGCGCCTCGAACGTCATGCCCCTTGATCTGTACTTCTGCGTCACGCAGCCGGGGGTTCCGCTCCCCCATGTCCCGACTCGCCAACTCGATCACCACGCCCAGCGCGTCGTGGTCCTGCTGTAGGCCATCGAGCACTGTCCGGAGTTTTCCGGCCTCGGCAAGCGGGGTGGCGACAGCGGCGCGCTCGGCTTTCGCGCTCGTCACCAAAGCGGCTAAATCCAGCGCAGCCTGGTCGTCCAGCGCGTCCGGCACGCTTGCCGTCAATCCCGCGTTCGTCGAGAGGTCGAGTAACAAAGGTCTGAGGCCGGTGTAGAGGTCATCGGCGTCCGACATCTGGCGCTCCGCGGCGTCGATCCCGCGCTTTGCCCCGGACTGTCGCGCCTCGGCGTCGGCGCGCGCGCGTGTGGCGGCGTCCAAGCGCAGGCTGATCGCAGTCAGGCTCTCATCCAGTTCCTGACGACGGCGACGAATCGTCGCGACCATGTCGTTCAGCGCACTGGGACGCGCGTGATCAATGCTGCCGCAGACCGGGCATGGCGACCCCGCGACCAACAGGCTGCGCAGATGCACGGCCGCCGCCGAGACGGTTTCATCGGCAAGGTCGGCCATATGCGCGATTTCCGCGCGGGCCGCTCGTTGTCCGTTTTGTTCGGCTTCGGCGTTGGCGATCTCGCCGCCGGCCACGCCGGCTTTCGCCGTGGCGGTAGCGAGTTCCGACCCCGCGCGAGTCAAATCGGCAGCGGCGCGACGATGTTGTTCACAAGCGATGCCGGCATCGCGCAACGCCTCGGCGAGACGCCGGAGAACTGCATCGCGGTCGTGGAGCCTTGGCTCGTCGATCGCGCCGAGACGGGTTCGAACCTCGCCGATTTCGCCAGAGAACGCGTCCTTTCGCTGGCGATCCGATTCGAGCTTCTCGGACAGTGCCCGGATCTCGGCTTTTAACTGCGCCGCGATCTCGCCGGTCTCCGCGGCACCCGCCAGCGCTTTGGCGTGGTCCTGCTTGAGCTGACTCCGCTTCTCCAGCAACGCCAGCGCCTCGTCGCAGCGGTCGGCGAGAAGGCGCCGACCGGATTGATCCTGCAATTGCGCCGCGGCGGTGCTGTGCGCTTCGGTCGTCTGGCTCAGAGTCCGATCAAGGCCGGCGAGAGCGTCGATTTGGCCGCGCAACATCGTTTCCGCCTGCCGCGCCTTCTCCGTCGCCTCGTCGAACTCCTTCTTGGCGGTCGCCAACTCGGCATCGAGCCGTTCGGCCTCGCTCCAGATCGGTCCGAACTGCTTGAAGATGGCTTCCGCCGCTTCGTCGGCCGCTATCGCCGCCGATAGCTGAAGCGTGGCCGCCGCGTCGAGCGTCTGCGCGCCCGTGCGCGCCTCAAGCAATTTGTCGAGACGTTTCTCCCCTGTGTCAACTGTCCGCCGGGCGTTCGCCAAATCGACATGAAGCGGCCGAACCGGTTCGATCAGATCGAATTCGGCCAGGGTACGATAGTCATCGGCCGCCTCATCCCGCAGCCGCTGCGCCGCGTCCCTCCGGGCCACGGCCTGCGCCAGATCGTTTCGCGCGGTCTGGACGCGCTTGAAATGTTCCAGCCGTTCAGTGTGGCGATCGCGCTCGGCGACCTTGACGGTGATGGCTTCACCAAGATGACCTTGCCGTTCAAGCAATTCCTGCCGGCCGGCATCGTCGAGCAGGCCGATATCACGGTGTCGCTGCTCCAATCGCTCGACCGCTTTCCGCCGCGTTTCCGTGCCGTCATGGACACGGATCGAAATCGCCGCGTAAATCTCCGTGCCGGTGATCTTCTCCAGCAGTTCAGCCCGTTCCCGTTCGTCGGCAAGAAGAAAAGCATCGAATTCGCCCTGGGCCAGGAGCACGGTTCGCCGAAACTGGTCGAAGGTGAGGCCGGTCCTCGCTTCGATCGCTTCGCGAACCTGGGTTTTGCCGGAGGCGACGGCGCTGTCGTCGTCAAGGCGATAGAGCGCGCGCAGTTCATTCTGGAGCCGGCCATTTGCCCGCCCGCGGGCGCGATTGGCTTCCCATCGGACGCGGTAACCCACCCCATCTTGCCCGACGAAATCTACTTCGGCGAACCCGCTGCCGGCGCCCCGGCGCAAAATGGCGCGGCCGTCCTGGATGGAAATCGCGTCGCCGCTGGGATCGGGGGCGGTTTCCCGGCGGCCGACCGACGACACGCGCGGATAGTCGCCATAGAGTGCCAGACACAGCGCGTCGAGGATGGTGGACTTCCCGGCGCCGGTCTCGCCGGTGATGGCGAAGAGGCCGGAACCGCCGAGGGGACCGGCCGCAAGGTCGATTTCGAACGGTGCTGCAAGGCTGGCCAGATTCGCACCGCGAATCGCGAGGATGCGCATGGGTCAGGCCTCCGCACGCGCATGGTGAAAGACATCGAGATGCGCCGCATCTGGCACCACGCCGCGCACGTGTTCGAAGGCAAGCTTAAACAAATCCTCGGGGTCTCGTTCCGCCAGCCGGATCAACGGATCGGCGATCACCGCTTCACTCGGCGCATCGGGCGGTGCGGCGACGCGGACGTCGACGATGCGAACGGGAAAGTTCTCCGCAATATGGTCGATCTGCTCGCGGAAACCAGACGGAAGCCCCTCGCGGGTGAGCCGGACCTGGACATAGGGTCGCTCGCCGATGGCCAGATCCGGCGGGAGATCCAGCGCCGAAAGATGATCGCCCAACTCGGCCAAACGCATATCGCCGGCACCCGGCAGACGTAGGAACGCGACCGGCCGGTCGATCGGGATGTGTTCGGCCGCAACCTGTGTCCCATCGAGGGTGACAAGTGTCACGCCATGCCGATACG
>JAXDMU010000328.1:0-2506 GCA_034665905.1 Aliidongia sp.
TGGCGGTCGTCGCCGCCTTCATGGTCTGGCGCCTATGGCGCCGCTGCCGCGATTGGCCGCTGCGCGGGGCCGCCCTGATGGTGGCGACCTTCCTGGTCAATCCCTATGCCGTGGATTACGATCTGGCTTGGCTCGCGTTTCCCATCGCGTGGCTGGCGCTCGACGGGCTGCGCCATGGCTGGCGGTGCGGCGATCGTGAAATCTTGGTGGCCGCCTGGGCAGTGCCGATCGCCCTGGCGCCGATCGCCTTGGTCGTATCGGTGCCGACCGGCCCCTTCGTGCTGGGCGCACTGCTTTGGGCGATCGATCGGCGACGGGCGCTTTGGGTCGGTCGGCAGGATGTCAGTGTTACGACACCTTGACCTCCTGCACCAGTTTCCGCTTCATCGCTTCGGCGAAGCTGTCCAGCCCCTGGGCGGTGATGACGAAGGCGTCCGGGCCGCCGATCACGTATTCGGTGTAGTAGGTTTCGAGCCAGGGCTCCTCGCTCAGGATCGGCAGACCGTTGATGGTGATGCCGGCCTCGACCAGCCGGTCGCGTGCTGCCGTTATCGCCATGCCGATATTGTTCATGCCGTCGCCCGAGACATCGACGACCCGGCGCGTGGCGGCGAACGGAGACGTTTCGAACATCTCCTGCGCGGCGATCAGCGCAGCGGCGATGCCGGTCAGCCCATCGGAACTCCGCCGGGTTTGCCGGATGCGGGTCGCCAGATGCCGCGCGTCTTCGGCCGAGGCGATTCGGGTCCATTCGACCACGGCGAATTGCCGATCCGGGTCCGAGAATTCCATGACCGCGACCGCGACGGCGCCATTGGGGCCGTCACCGATCGCCTTGGCCAGATCGGGACTTTCGAACGCGGCGGCGATGCCTTCCTTCTGCAATTGATAGCGCGCGTCATTGACGCTCAGGCTGACATCGACGGCCAGCACCAGGGCGACATCCACCGGTTCGGCGGCACGGGCCGGCAGGACCGAAAGCACAAGGGCCAAACCGCCGGCAAATATCCCACTCCAGCTCATATGCCCCGTTCCGCTATGCTGTGTCGCCCTTCCGCACCAGTTCATAAAGCGCAATTGCGGCAGCATTCGAGACGTTCAGGCTGGCGATCGGCCCTCCGGTCGGCAATTTCGCCATCAAATCGCAGGATTCGCGGGTCAGGCGGCGCATCCCTTCGCCTTCCGAGCCGAGCACGAGGCAAACCCGGCCCGACAGCTTGTGGCTGGCCAGCGTGCGCTCGGCCGCGCCGTCGAGCCCGACCGTCCAGAACCCGGCCTTCTTTAGCTGGTCGAGCGTTCGGTTGAGGTTGACCACGCGGACCAGCGGGACATGCTCGACCGCCCCCGAAGCCGATTTCGCGAGCGTACCGGAAATGTCCGGCGCGTTGCGGTCGGGCACGATCAGCGCCGCAGCGCCGAACGCCGCGGCCGAGCGCAGCACGGCGCCGATATTATGCGGATCGGTCACCTGATCCAGAACCACGACGACGGCATCGGCGCGGCCGTCCAGACCCTCGATCACATCCTCGATGCCCAGCGGCCTCAGCGGCTTGGCGACGAGCGCCATGCCCTGATGCACGGCACTGGGCGGCAACAGCCGCTGCAATTCATCCTTGCCCAGGATCTGCGGGGCCGGCCCCCCCAGCGCCTGCAATTCGGCGGCATTGTCTTCGGTGGCGACGAGGCGGAGCAGCTTGCGCGCGGGATTGGCCAAGGCCGCCAGCACGGCATGGCGCCCCCAAAGCCAGGGGCCGCCGATCTCGCCCGGAACGACCGGCGCGCGCGGGCGGGGCGGGGATGGGGAGGCGGCAACCGGCGCGCGCGGGCGGGGTGGAGGGGCGAGAGGGGCCGGCGAACGCGGTTCGGACTTACCCGTGGACCGTGAAGTGGGCGACGATGACGGCGCAGAGCGCTTGCGCATGACAGACCTTCCTTTGGATCGATATCCCGCTCTTAGGCTCAAATCCTTGATTTGCATAGGGTGCGTTTGCCGGACGGAGCGTTGCGTCGGCCATTCCGACGTTGACAAGCGGCTGGAAATTCACATAGTGCCCCTCTCCGCAGCGCCGGACTCGGCAGCGGCGCGGGGAGGGGTGGCCGAGCGGTCAATGGCAGCAGACTGTAAATCTGCCGACGGAAGTCTACGTTGGTTCAAATCCAACCCCCTCCACCAGCCGCGCCTTCGGCAGGTGGTTCGTGGCGGGCGAGCGGGCGGGTGTAGCTCAATGGTAGAGCAGAAGCCTTCCAAGCTTACGACGAGGGTTCGATTCCCTTCACCCGCTCCAGCCGCGTGGTTGCGTCAGATAGCGAATGTGGCAGTTGGTTTTGGTTAGTAGTTTTCTTCTCCCTCTGGATCGAGCAGACGAGGCGTCGGATTAAATGGCGAAGGCGAAGTTTGAGCGGACGAAGCCGCACTGCAACATTGGGACGATTGGTCATGTTGATCATGGCAAGACGTCTCTGACGGCAGCGATCACGAAGGTACTGGCGGAGACGGGTGGGGCGA
>JAXDMU010000329.1:0-6920 GCA_034665905.1 Aliidongia sp.
TCGCGACGGGTTCTCGGCCGCGGTCGAGGCGGCCCTCGAAGCGGAGCCGCTGGTCACCATCCGGCGCGAGGAAATCGCCGGCCTGCCGCCGGAAGAGTGGGACAGCGTGATCATCGCCACCGGCCCGCTGACCTCGGCGGCCTTGGCCGAAGCAGTCGGTGCGATCACGGGCGAGGAATCGTTGGCATTCTTCGATGCGATCGCCCCGATCGTCCACAAGGAGTCGATCGATCTCTCGGTCGCCTGGTTCCAATCGCGTTACGACAAGCCCGGCCCCGGTGGCGACGGCAAGGATTACATCAATTGCCCGCTCGACCGCGCGCAATACCACGCCTTCCTCGACGCGCTGCTGGCGGCCGACAAGACCGAATTCAAGGAATGGGAAAAGAACACGCCCTATTTCGAGGGCTGCCTGCCGATCGAGGTGATGGCGGAACGCGGTGCCGACACGCTGCGCTGGGGGCCGATGAAGCCGGTCGGCCTGACCAACAAGCATAATGGCGTGAAGCCCCATGCCGTGGTCCAACTGCGCCAGGACAATGCGTTGGGCACGCTCTACAACATGGTCGGATTCCAGACCAAACTGAAATATGGCGAGCAATCGCGGATCTTCCACATGATTCCGGGCCTGGAACAAGCCGAATTCGCCCGGCTGGGCGGGCTCCACCGGAATACGTTTCTCAACAGCCCGAAACTGCTCGACCGGCAATTGCGGCTGAAGGCCATGCCGCGGCTGCGCTTTGCCGGTCAGATCACCGGCGTCGAAGGCTATGTCGAATCGGCCGCGATCGGGTTGCTGGCCGGGCGTCTCGCGGCCGCGGAACGACGCGGCGAAACGTTGGAGCCGCCGCCGCCAACCACGGCACTGGGCGCGCTCGTCGCCCACATCACCGGCGGCGCCGATGCCAAGAGTTTCCAGCCGATGAACGTAAATTTCGGGCTGTTCCCGCCCTTAGCCGTGACGCCCAAGGCGAAGCTTGAGCGCAAGCCGGCACTGGCGATGCGGGCGCTGGCCGATCTTGATGCGTGGCTGGGAAGGGCGGGCAAGGGTGGCGGCGGAGTAGCGGAATAATGTGCTCGGCCGGACGGGCACACCATCACCCTATGATGGTTTTTGGCGTTTCCCGGATCATGGCGACAATGGAGTCGCGCACCTGCGTCAATGTCCGAGCCTTGAGCGAGCCGCGGGAACCGGCCATCAGCGACTCGTTGGCGGTGAACAATTTGCCGGGGCGGATATAGCTGATGCGCCGCAAACCACCCGCGGCAAAACCATCATTTTCGAGCATGATGGCGTACGGGTCGGCGTAGGGATTGCTGGTGATCTGACAGGCGATCCAGTCCCCGCGACCGGCATTTGCGATCAGCAAGGCGGGACGCAATTTGCTGCCGGTCAAATCCGAAAAGGGAAATGGCAATAAAATTACCTGCCCGGCTGCAAGTGCATCCATGCTTCCTCCTCCTCGGGGCGAAGCCAGTCGGTGGCTAGAGCAGGTTCGGCAAAATACAGCGCCTCATCGACCGCGGGCGTCAATAACGTCAAAAGCGCCCGGCCGACCGGAAGCTTGCCGATCGGTTCCAGGGGATGAATGTCGCCCTGTGCGTCGATTTCAACCTCAATTGTTCGCAACATCGTCTCAATCCTTGTGCGGAACGTCGATGAGATTAGCATGAACGGCGGGTTCGGCACATCAAACGCTCAGAGCGCCTCATCTCCGGGGCAGCCCATCATCGGCCATCAAATCGCCACCTGCCATCTTGATGGCAGATCGGTCAGGCGCTATCTTTCTATCAAAGAGGGGAGACTCTATCTGGGGCATGATCCGTTTGAGCACAGTGGACTATTGCTCGACCGCAGCGGAAACGAAGCGATCGAGCTGACGGAGCAGATCCGAGATTTCGGGCAGCACCTCGGACACCCTCATCGCGTCGACTATCGCGCCAGCCGTCACGCTGATGCGGTAGCGGTCTTGCAGCACCTGATTGATGTGGCTGAGCGCCTCTTTGCCGGGGATCATCTGCATCCTTGCCAGCGGATCGGTCCAGCGCCGATCCACGTCGTCGAGGACCTGCTGGTTAAGAGTCGCCTCATGAACGTTCGCTCCGATGTGACGCTCGTACGTTCGTCGCGCGGCGAGGTATTGGCCGGTGATGTAGGTACGCTTGCTTACCGCAAACGCATCAAGAGCCATTTGCGCGATTGGCTCGTATTCTTCTCGATCCCCGCCGCGTCGCGCCCGGTCGGCAAGGCGTGCAGCGGCTGCACGGTCGATCGCCATTGCCACCAGGACAAAATTCTCGAGTTCTTTGCTCTCGTGCACGATTACAAGCGAACAAAAACCCCCACAATTCGCGACAATATCGGAGCGTTCGGCAGCGGATCGGTAGTCTCGGTCCAACAGGGCCGCAGTCGCTATTTCGACACCAAGCGTGGTCTCCATGCCCCTTTTTAGCGTCCTAATCCGATCAGGGTTGAAGCCCTCCACTTGGACCACCGCGAAGTCCGACCGGTTGGCCAGCCGCTCAAGGCCGAGCTTTCGAGCGAAGCGGGCGAGGACCTGAAAGTCGAGCCCCTCCACAAAGATCACCCGCTTGGTCTTTGCGAGCTGGGTCAAGACAGGGTTAATAGCAGAGCCCAGCATGCGAAATACTGAATCAAGCTGGACCGGACTCCTCAGTCTCTGCCCGCGCGCTCTCCGCTTGTCGACGACCAATATTTCGTCGGTTTCGGCCTCGGTGACGATTTCTGTTGAATGGGTCGCGATCAGAATATCCGGCCCAAGTTCACGCAGGATACCGAGCAATTGCCGCTGAAGGTCGGAGTGGAGGTAGATGTCAGGCTCGTCGATGAGAAACATCGACACGCTTCGCGCCTGAATCAGGTGCGTGAGCATCTGGCACCAGACTTGAAAGCCGAATCCCGCCCAAAAGATTTCCCGCGGCAGCCGATCCTCCGGGCACCACATATGCAGGATCGCCCGCTCGTGAGACAGGTCCCGCTCGGGCGGCGTCACATCCATTCCGGGCCAGGTGCGCTTAATAAGCGCCCTGAACTCGTCGAAATCGTCCCGGAAATGATACCATATGTTGCGAAAGTTCCTGGCGGCACCATAATTGAATAGTGCTAGCCGGGCGGCCTCCTTCTCATACAGCCTCTCCCGGTGCTCGACCGGCCCCAGGATGGGGACAAATCCGATTGGACAGTTGAACTTCGCCCTGAACGCCGACGGCGTGTCGCAGCGCCTGCCTTGGGCGTCGGGAATGAGGTAGCACGTCTCTCGTTCAGGAAAGTAGAGCAGCAACGAGTTGCCAGACGCTAAACGGAAACGGACCCAGGCGGCCTCCTGATCGTCGTAATTATAGAAAAGATTCTCCTCGGCGATCGAAATCGAGGACAAATCGACCTTGTGTCCGAGCGTCGAGCCATCCGGTCCGTTGACGAATTCCGCCCGACGCGTCATTGCTCGACGTAGCCCCGACGCGAGAACGCGGAAGGCGACCAGGACGGTCGATTTGCCAGCATTGTTCGGTTCGACGAGAATGTTGAAGTGGCGCAGCCCGAGGGAGAAACTACGGAATGCCTTGAATCGATAGAATTCGACGCCGACGAAATGATCAAGGTCGCCTGTCATATCGCTGCTTTTGCCATCCCTTGTGCTGTATTTTGGGCGGTTTGATCAAGCGCCCGTTTGCCCCAATGCGGAATGTTTAGCGGTTAATAGCCGATCGTGCTAGTGCGCGCAACGCGACCGAATCGATTTCAGGTAGAGAACCAGATCCCCTACTGAACTGATCGAGGGGCTCACGTTACGCACCCCTAAAGAACGTCGTAGCGCCCGGACAGCACCAGCGTCGGAAAGCCGGTGAATTCGGCCAGTTTCGGTGTCAGATCCAGATCGCCCATATGGGCCATATAGGCCGCGCGCTTGGCCGGCGAGTAGAAGATCATCTTGAAGTGGTTGAGCAGGCTGGCGCGCGCGGCCGCAACGGTCGTGTCGCCGAGTTTCTTCTGCTCCGCCCTCGTCCTGCTCCTCGATATCGGGGAAGGTTTGCGGCAGCAGAAGGACCATGCTGTTCCAGGAGGGTGCCGCCGAATCCGACAGAACCAGCTTGGCGACGAGCCCCGGATGCTCGGCGGCGTAGGCCATGACCAGCATGCCGCCATAGGAATCGCCGACCAGTGCCACCTTGTCGAGACCGAGCTTGGCGCGAACCGCTTCGAAATCGGCAACCTGGGCATCCATGCCCTGCGATGCGTCGGGTTGCAGGTGCATGGAGGCGCCGGCGCCGCATCGGTCAGAGAACACGACAAACCGGGTTCACCCGGCCCCTCAATACCGCCCGATCAGCCGGCCCCAACCGACCCGCCACGCCGCGAGTGGATCCGGCTGTTGCACGATCGCCGCGTAAGGATCGTACCCGGCCAGCGCCAGCACCCGCAGATAGCGCCCGGCCAGCCGAGCGATGAGCAGCGCCGGCAGCGCCTGCGCCGGCACCGTCGGGCGTAGCGTCCGCGCCGCCGCCAGATGCGCCTGCGCCGCCGCGGCCAGCATTTCGAGCGCAGCGGCGAGCGGCGCCGAGGGCCGCAAAGCGAAGAGATCCCGCTCATGCAGATCGGCCGCCTGGGCGATTTCGGCTGGGATGTGGATGATCTTGGCCGCGGCCTGGAACGGCACGGCGCGGATCGTCCCGACCAGCCCCCAGGCGAGGCCGATCCGGCGCGCGGCCTCGCCGCCATCGGTGCCGGCCAGCACCTCGATCTGGGCCTGAAGCAGCCGCGACGAGGTGTCGTCGAGCCAGCGTTCCAGATCACCCAGCGTCGCGGGTGGTTCGCCGGCCAGGTCGCGCTCGCGCGCATCGATCATCGTGTCGAGATGCGCGCGCGTGACGCCGTAATCGCGAATCGCCTGGGCGAGCGGCGTCGCCACCTCGTGCCGGCGCACCGGTTTTCCGGCATAGATCTCGTCCAGCGCGTCGCGCCACCATTGCAGGCGGATCTGGCCGAGGATCGGCTGGCTGACCATTTCGCGCACCCGCGCGATCTCGTAATTGAAGCCGAGCAAGGCCCAAAGTGCCGGCTGGCGGGCGGCCGGCGCGCACAGTGTCGCCAGAAACCGGTCGCGGTCATGGCGCCGCAGCAGCTCAGGCAGTGTCGGCGGTATTGATTCCCGGTTTGACATGGCAGAAATTTCGAGGCTCCCTTTCAGGGATCGGTTGCGGTTATGGTGTGTTATCCGGTCACAGCTGGACCAGATGGGTTTTCGCCCCGAAGACCCTGGCCGCTTTCAATTTCCCTTTCATGGCCGCCCGCTTCACGGACGCAAGCCAACGAGGTTTCCATGGCATTCGAACTTCCCCCCCTGCCTTATCCCAAAACCGCGCTTGAGCCGCATATGTCGGCGCAGACGTTCGATTTCCATTATGGCAAGCATCATCAGGCCTATGTCACCAATCTGAACAATCTGGTGAAGGACACGCCGCTGGCCGCGCAATCGCTCGAACAGATCATCGTCGCCACGGCCAAGGACGAGAGCAAGATCGGTGTCTTCAATAATGCCGCCCAGGTGTGGAATCATACCTTCTTCTGGCATTGCATGAAGCCCAATGGCGGCGGCAACCCGACCGGCGCGCTGGCCGAGCGGATCGACAGCGCCTTCGGCAGCCTGGACAAATTCAAGGAGGCGTTCAAGAACGCCGCCGTGACGCAGTTCGGTTCCGGCTGGGCGTGGCTGGTGCTCGATGGCAGCGAACTCAAGATCGTCAAGACCGCCAACGCGGTGACGCCGATGGTCAGCGGCCAGAAGGCGCTGCTGACGGTCGATGTCTGGGAACATGCCTATTATCTGGATTTCCAGAACCGGCGCCCGGATTTCGTCCAGACCTTCCTCGACAAGCTGGTGAACTGGGACTTCGTCGCCGAGAACCTGGCGAAGGGCTGAGTTCCCGCACAGCAAAACGCCCGGCAGGGATGTCCCTGCCGGGCGTTTGTCGTTTTCAGGTGTCGTTAATGCGTGACCGCACCGACGACCGCCCCGGCGCCGGCACCGATCAACGCCCCAGCGACGACCGGGCCGCCCGCCATCGCAGCAATCGCAGCACCACCGGCCGCACCGATCGCGCCGCCGGACAAGGCGCGCTGCTGCTGACGCGTCAGGTTAGAACAGCCGGACAGCATCACGGCCGCCATGGCCAGAATTACAAGTTTCTTTGGCATGATCTACTCGCTCTCTCAGATACAAATCGACGGCGTCAACGGCCGAAACGAAAGCCCAGGCTGACGGCCGGCGGGGCGTAGTAGACCGGCGGCGGCGCGTAATAGACCTGAGGCGAGGCATAGACGACCGGCGGTGCCGCATAGATGCCGACACCCCAGCCGCCGCCCCGGCGCCAATGATCATGATGCTCGCGGTCGCGATGGCGCCACTCATCGGCCTGCGCCGGTACCGCCGCTGCGAGCCCGAAAGCGGCGAGCAAAGCCACGCTCAATAGACGAACGGCAGAATGACCGGAAAATCTCGTACGCATAATCCACTCCTCTATCCTGCGCGTCGCGGTGAAGTGCCGCGCCGCCACAGAATATAAACGAATGAAATGCCCGGTTATTTCGAAACCGCGCCGTGGCAATTTTTGGGCACCCCGCAGCGGGCCGCCCCGCGCGTCACGCGGTCATGGGCAACAGCGCCGCCGCAACACGGCGTTCCTCGGCAGCCAGGACATTGTAGGTCCGGCAGGCCGCCCCGGTATCCATGGTATCGATGACGATGCCGACCGCGCGCAGCGCCTCGCGCATGGGACGCGGCACCATCTGCATGCGCCGGCCGCAGCCGAGCAGCAGAATTTCGATCCCGCCATGCTCGGCCGCGGCCTTCAGGCTTTCGGCCGTCACATCGGACATGGCGGTCGCCATCCAAGCCTGGGCG
>JAXDMU010000330.1:0-2866 GCA_034665905.1 Aliidongia sp.
CTCGGGCTTCGGCATGATCACCCCGACAAATCAGATAGGAGGCAAGGTTGATCAAGGACCAAGGAAGCCAAAGAGGAAGTTCAGCAGATCGGAGACCGGCACTTGCTTCTTGGACGCGCCGGATAGCACGATCGATCTCGCCTCGTGCAAAATCAACTTCTGCCAGATTATTCGAAGTCAAATTTTCTTGAGGAATGTTTTTTACTTTTCGTGCTTGACTAAGAGCCTTCATAAATTGTCGCTCAGCTTTATCAGTATCTCCCATATTTAATGCGAGAACGCCTTGGCTGGTCAGAATCACATATAGAGATTTTAACTGATCGGTCGACGCCAGAATTTGCTCGGCCTCGGCCAAAACAACCGTGGCCTCATCATTACGTCCAAGATAAACAGTGTTACCCCCAATTGAAGCGAGAACGATACCGAGGTTAACCTGATCATCAAGCTGACGATACAAGGCCGCTGATTGATGGAGAAGTGCTACCGCGCGTAAGCGGTCCTGCATCCGCCATAAAATCCCGGCGAGTCGCAGCAGCCGCGCGACGGAGGTTGGCGGTGTGTCCGGGCCAATGAGCTTCACCGCCCGATCGAGATAGCGCCGCCCCTCAACGACATTGCCAACGGCATCGAAAAGCCGCGCCGAAACTCCGATCAGATCGATAGCAAGCGTGGCACGGCTCGCATCCGCGAACGCCCATTCCAGCGCATGGAGAAGGTTATCGTACTCGCCCCGATAGCGCTTCAGCCACTCCACATCGGAGAGTTTTTCCCATTGCCGCGCGGCCTGAACGAAGATTTCGGTGAGATAACGGACCAGACGTTCGGCGGCCAGATCGTAATCGCCGCTTTCCATCAGCTTCTCGCGGCCATAGACCAGTTGCGACTCGTGCAGCCGATAGCGCGGCGATTCGCCGGGTTCGGTCTTTTCCAGCCAGACCATCGAGCGTTCGAACAGGCCGGCTACCATGAACACGCCATCGCCGGTCACCGCCTTGGCGCCCTCGCCGGTGAAGCTCGACGGGAAGATCGCGAGGCGGCGGAACACCCGTCGCTGGGCGTCGTCGAGCAGCCCGTGGCTCCAATCGATGACGTTGCGCAGCGACAGATGGCGTGGATTGCTGCCGCGCGGCCCGTTGGTCAGGATCGACAGAACCTCGTCCAGACTTTCGCGCAGACCCGAAACCGTGAAGGCCGGTACGCGAGTCGCCGCCAGTTCGAGCGACAGCGGATGCCCACCCAGCCGGCGGCAGATTTCCGCGACATCGGCGGCATTGTCGTCGCTCAAGGCGAAATCATCATCCAGCACTCGAACGCGGGTGATGAAGAGTTCGACCGCCCCCATTGCGGCGATCCGGGCGGCACTGCCGAAGCTCTCGGCCGCAGCTTCGGGCGGCGGGACCGGCAAGCCTTTCAGCAGCACGGTCTTTTCGGTCGGCAGATTGAACCGGACCTGGCTGGTCGCGAGGATCGCCAGATGCGGGGCACCGCGCTGCACGATCGAGAAGAATTCGCTGGCGATATCGATCAGGTATTCGCACGTATCCACCACCAGCAGCATCCGCCGCTTGCCGATCGATTCGGCGATGGTTTCGGCCGGCGACGCGCCGTCGATCAGCGGCGTCTTCATCACCGCCGCGACCGCGCCGGCCAGCGCGTTCATGTCCTTGAGCGGCGCCAGATCGACGAACCGCACGCCGTCGGGAAAATGCGGCGCCGCCTTGCGCGCGATCTCCAGCCCGACGCGGGTCTTGCCGATGCCGCCCGTGCCCAGGATGGTGACGAAGCGGTGCCCGGTGGTCAGATGATCGACACCCTTTTCCACCTTGCCGTCGCGCCCGATCAGCGCCAGCGCGTGAGAGTAATCCGGCAGCTCGACCACGACCGGCCCCAGCCCGCCGACCGGCTCGATCTGCATGTCGAGCACATAGCCGCGGCCGCGCTGATACAGCACGGCCTCTTCGCCGAACCAGCCGCGCAGGGTCTTCATGCTGGGAAACACCACAGCCGGACTGAGATGAATGCCGGGCGACACCGCTACCCGGATATCCTCATTGTCCAGATACCGCTTGCCCGCCAGCCGCGCCTCGATCAGGACGCGCAAAACCTTGAGCGGCGTCGCGGAGATGCGCACCATCTTGCCGTTATAGAGGAGGCGGCCCAACTCGGGGCTGAAGAAGTACTTCTCATTGAGTACGTAACCCCTCGAGATAAGTTCGTCCTTCGGCATCAGGCCTCGCTCGCGCCAACGACAATTTTACGTGTTCTATTTTCCAACGATACACCTTACCGTAAAGGTAGCAATAGTCCCATTTCGGCAGCCAATTCCAGAAATTTCGGAGCATCCCATAGTTTTATCCGGATCATCTGACTCGTCGGTTAATGGACGCGCGGGACGATGGTAAAGCCGCCGAGGGCCTGCTAGGTATCGCGCAGATGCAGCGGAGATGATGATGCGCAAGATTGTCCTTTTTGCCGCCCTCGCGGGTGGGGTCGGCCTCGGTGCCTATTACGGCCTGTCGAGCCTGTCCGACCGGGGGGTCAAGCAGGCGCTGGATCAGGCGCTGCAAAAGCTGCCGCCGGGCTGGACCGTCACCTATGACAGCGCGGATTACGGCATGTTTTCGAACCGGGCCGTGCTCAAGGGTGTCGCGATCCACGGCACGGGCAACGTGAAGCTCGATGCCCAGATCGATGAACTCGATGTCGCCGGGCTGGCGCTCGATTTGGGTTCGACCTGGACCGCGGCTGCGGCCGATCCCGCCGCGCGCACGCCGGACAAGGCGCTGCCCGTGGCCGACGCGATCGCCGTCAAGGGCGTCACGGTCCATCTGGACAGTCAGGAGATCCGGTTGGGCTTCGGCCGGAT
>JAXDMU010000331.1:0-6491 GCA_034665905.1 Aliidongia sp.
CGCGCGTTGAGGCAGCAAGAGCGGGAGAGAGTGTCGGCGGTTGGATCGACCATGTACTTCGCGATGTCCTTAGTCAAAAGCTCGTCTGAAATTTTCTGTCGCCATGCTGTCGATACTCATCGGTACCGCAGGCTGTATTCTCAGCCGCTCGCGCCGCCGCAGGATGAGCGGATTCGGGTCGTCGAAGCCAAAGATGCGTATCTGGCAACCGCAAACGACAACAGAGAGAAGCGGCGGATCGGTCGAACGCCGCTTCTTACGATCGAAAACAAGGAGTTCATGCGCGTTGATCGACTGATCCAGGTTGTCTATCATAGGTTAATTGAACTTCGAGGTGGCGATGTCAATCCGCGCCAGTATGGCCTACGCGGCGCTGGTTCGACGCATCTGCCACCCTTCATTCCTGATGCCCCAGACCGCCGCTTGCGTGCGGTTCTTAAGGCGCATTTTGGTCAGGATATTCTTGACGTGCATCTTCGCCGTCGCCTCCGTGATGCCCAACAAGTTGGCGATGCCCTTGTTTGACTCACCCGCAATCAGCCGCTCGAGAACTTCGTTTTCCCTCGCGGTTAGAGAACGATTGACGTTATTGATGGAAAACATATATATATGACTCCAGGTACGGGCGTAGAAGCTGTTGATCAGAGGTAGATATTTGAGCGCGGGTTGCATTTATATTTCTGATTGTACGGCTTCTGCGAAAGTTCGTTTTTAGGCGTGCAGCCTAACCATGTATGCCAACAAATTCTACTAACTCTGGTTCCTATGTATTTTCACTTATACCCAATTTAGCTGAACACGACGTACGGGTTACCATAGAATACGATGGAGGTTCTGCAACAGAGCCGCGATGTGACTCAACCAAAGTGTTCCAGTCAACGTGATATCACTTGGTTGCGAAACTGATGTGCGCCGAAGCGGTGGAGTTACCTACCAGATCGCCGGTACCAGCCGAGCCGTCCGCGCCATATAGGCGGCATATTCGGGAAAGGTCGCGCCCAGGATCATTTCCTCGTTAAGCATCCGTTGGATCTGGAAAGTGAAATGAACGGTGATCAACAGCGCCGCAGCGAGCGAGGCATATTGAATGAAGATCCCCAGAATCGCGATCTGCTCGGCGAGATACAGCGGATGGCGGATCACGCCATAGGGGCCATCAGAGACGAGCTTGCGCGCCTCGGCCATGATGCTGAACGAGCGGCCGAGATGCGACAGTACATAGATGCCAAGCAGATTACCGGTCAGGATCAGCCCGGCCGACAGAAGATGGTAAAAGATGCCGAGATCGGTGCGCGGCGCCAGAAAGAGGATGCCGATGAACACCAGATTGGTTCCGACCAGCGCCGAAACGCGCGGCTGCCAACCGGCGGCCTGAGCAACGGGGGTGTCGCGCACCAGGGTCAGATACCCCATCATCGCAAGAAACGACAAAAGGCAGGCCTTCGACGCTAGGCGGGTATAGTCGAGTTCGGTCAAAGCGGTGTCGGCGGCCAGAACGGTTCCGATGCCGAATGCAATCGTGACGGCGAGCAGCAGAAACCAGGATGCGACAATCCATCGAATCAGCCGATCGGTCATGATACCCCCCAGTTCAACGGTGCAAACAGTAGGACGAAAAAAGCGGCGCTGATCGCCACGCCATAAGGTGCGTCCTTGTTGCCGGGATCGAACACGGCGCAGCTCCAGCCACGGGCTCCAAAGAATGCATCGACCACGAATGCCACCGGGGTCGCGCGACACAGCAGAATCGCCAGCGAAAGCACACCGCCCAGAATTGTCGTGACGGCCAACAGATTGACGAGCGGTATGCCCCACCCGGCCCAAAGCGCCAATGCGGCCAGCAATTTGACGTCACCACCACCCACTTTGCCCCATGCGAAGAGGGCGAATCCGATGGCGAGCGTGACGGCGAACGCGACCGCGTGCCACAGAATCTGTTCGAGCGTCAGACCGAGCCCGAGCGCATACGCGGGAAACATTGCGAAAATGACCAGCGGTATCCAGTTGGCGATGCGGTAGGTCGTCAGATCCTCCCAACTGGCGATCAGTAGCAGGCCGCCGACCGTTGCGATCAGCATGGCGGGTAGCGTCATCACGGTGCTTCTCCCTGTTTCGTCTTGAGCTGCTCGATGTTTTGCGACGCGATCGTGTTGAAGCTCGTGCTGCTCTCCATCGCACGGGCGAAATAACCCTCCGCCGCGGCGAGATCGCCGCGTTGCATCGCGACGTAGCCGATATTGTTGAGCACCGCCGGTAGCCGCCCCTTTGGAACATCCCGGATCGCCGCCGCATAGTTGCCTTCGGCGGCGAGGGCGAGGCGGATATTGCTCTGGATCGTCTCACTTGCCGGATCGAGGCTATAGGCTTTGCGAAATTCTGTCATCGCGTCGTCGGATTTCCCGGCGAGTAGGTACGAATAGCCGAAATTATTGTGCAGGACCGCCGATGTCGGATCGATCGCGAGGGCACGCGCATAGGCGATGGCGGCCTCGACCGGTTCCCGCCTGAGATCGGCGAGCACGGCTAGCCCGTTCCAACTACGCCACAAAGTGGGGTCGGCGTCGGTCGCCTGGCGAAACAGCTTCGCGGCCGGTTCGCGCTGGCCCAAGGTGAGGAGCGCCAGGCCCTCGCCCTGCAAGGCGCGCGCCTGGAATTCGGCATTCGTCGCCAGTACCTCGAAGATCGGCCTGGCATCGCCCGCCTTCCCCTGACCCAGCAGGGATTCCGCCACGCCATATTGCGCCGCGACCGATTTGGGATCGGCGACCAGCACCTCCTGATAGATCTGCATCGCCTCGGCGAACCGACCACTATGGAGCGTCGCCTCGCCCGCGGCGAGATAGGCCGGATTGGCGTCCTTGACCGGGGTTGCGGCCATAACGCCGGGACCCGCGCTCCCGCTCGGTGCGCTCGAACAGGCGCCGAGGGAAAGCAGCAGAACCATGGCGGCGATATTTCCCACGGTCAGGCGAGCGGGCGAGTATCGCGAGATGCGTGCAATTAAACCCATCATAGTTCCCCATTCGAGAGCGACTGATCGAAACGCAGGAAATCGCGGCCGAGCTGTAATCGGATCGCGCATGCGAGCCCCGGATCGGCTTGAAGCGTGATGCCAAGTGGAAACAGGGCGGACAGCCGACGCGCCTCGGCCTCGCCATCTGGACGGTGAAAGAGAATGGTTTGAGCGTTATCGAAGTTGACGGCATTGGTCAGGCGCCCGACCAGCGCGCCATGGTCGACCAGATAGCGTCGAACCCGGTCCGCCAAATGGTTTCGGCCGGCACCGTTCGACACTTCGATGACGCAGGACGGCCGGCCGGCCGTGCCGGCGGGGTCCGGCGCCGCCGGGGCCGGGACGGCCGGGATATTGCCCGTGTCGACTGGTGCTATGGCACTGTCGGTCTGGCCATCGGAGGCTGGCCGCGCGATCGGGAGTGGCGCCAGAGCTTCGCTTGTCACCTTGCCACCGCGTGGCGCATGGGGCAGCAGTCCGGCTCGATCGACCGCCCCGCCGGCCAATGCGGCGAGTTGGATGGCGGCACGGGTCGGTGGCCCGTCGGCAGGGATAAGGTGCCGCGCATCGTCTGGCGAGACCTGTTCGATGCGAAGAGCGTGTCCCGTAACCGCCGCGGCGGCCACTTCGGTTCGAATCGAAACCGGCCGATCCGCGATGACGATGGCAGGCAGCGAATTGGCGTCGCCGATATCGATCGGCCGGAGCGGAACATGCCCCGCCGAGGCGGGGAGCGGGATGGTCAGGGTGACCTCCATCAGCCCGGACCGCTCCAGTTGGGGGCCATCGGTATCCGGGACGGATGGGCTTGGGAGCCTGTTCCGCGGCGTCATGTTCGCGATCAGAAGGTTGCCGCGAATCGTCGCATCGGCCGGCGCGAGATCGGCCGCCCGCCCGAGCAGATCGCGCGCTGTCTGCGCGTCGCCTGCCATGGCCGCCGAGATCGCCATATTGTTGAGCGTGTCGGCCCCGTCCGGCTCAAGCGCCAGGGCCTTGAGGTAATAAAGCCTCGCAACCTCGGGCCGATTGAGCTGGTCATAAGCAGCACCCAGACCGTTCAGGGCCGCGACCGACAGAGGGTCGCGGGCCAGAGCCTGCTCGAACATGACGATCGCGAGGCCGGCTCGATCCGCCATCAGGTGGCTCTTGCCGGCCTGATAGGCCCGATCTAATGGCGACGACTCGGCCGCTTGCGTTTGGGGCAAGGCGCGAATGTCCGGCGCGGAGTCGCCGCACGCGGCGAGACACAGCGCCATGGCCAGTGGGGCGATCCTCATTGGGTGAACAGTTTGAAGGAGGTGTGGAGGATCCGATTGACCACCGGCGTCAGGATCGCGATCAGCAGGGCGGGCAGAAAGCAAGTCGCCAGGATGATGGTCAACTTCACAGTGATCTTCTGCCCAAGCTCTTCCGCGCGCAGCAACCGGTAGGACCGCATATCGTCGGCGAACGCCCGCAGTGTGGCCGACATGCTGGTGCCGAGCGCGTCGGACTGCACTAGCAGGTTGACCATGGAAATGGTCTCCTGAATGCCGGTGCGGTCGCCGAACCCATGCAGCGCCTCGGCACGCGGGCGCCCGGCTCGTAACTCGCTGCTCACCTGTAAGAGATATTTCGAGATCAGCGGATGGATCGGCGCGGTCTCTTCGCCGACCTTGAGGATAGCCGTATCGAGCCCAAGCCCTGCCTCGGAGCAGACGAGCAGAAGATCCAGGGCATCGGGTAGACCATCGCGAATCGCCCGCTGGTTGCGTGCCCGCCGTGAGCGAACGACCATCAGCGGCCCGAGCAACCCGAGCGCGGCCGCAAACAACGAGAACATAAGCGTGTTGTTGACCGTGATATCGGGCTTCACGAACGGCAGCACCGCGCCGGTGACGAGCGGCAGTGTCACCATCAGCAGCATGCGGGTCGCTGTGTAATTCTGCACCGCATCCGGCCCGTCGAAACCCGCCTGAAGCAGCCACAGCCGGTTGGACAAGCGTTCCTTTTCGCTCGGGCGCAGCAGGCCCTCGAAATGGGTCATGAACCAACTGGGCGAACCGCCCAGGCGGATCGTAACCGCGGCCGGCTTCTTCTCGAACAGCGCGGCCAAGCCAAAGACCAGTGACACAGCCGCGGCGATGAACATGACATAGGTGAGATTGATCATGATCCCCTCACACCTGAATATCGACAATACGGCGAATTAAAAAATATCCGACGACAATGATGGAAAGAGCAAACCCCATTGCATAGACCATGCCATTGTTGCTCAAGACGGATTCATAGTATTTAGGATTGATGAAATTGAGAAGAGCAACAACTATAATTGGCAGTGCGGCAAGAATATTTCCTGACAATCGTCCCTCGGCCGATATCGCCTTGACCTTCATTTTTAGCTTCAATTGATCGCGCATCAATTTGGAGAGTGATGATAGAATTTCGGCGAGATTACCGCCAGATGAGGATTGGATCTTGATCGCCGAAACGACGTATTTAAGCTCGGACACGCTGTCCAGGCGATCGGTCATCTTGGTGAGCGCGTCTTTAAGGTCGAGTCCATAGGACATCGCATCATAGACGCGCTTGAACTCGGTGCCGATCGGTGCCCGCATCTCCTTTGCGATCAGGGAAATGCAGGCCGGGATCGGATGGCCGGCCCTGAGCGAGCGCACCATCATGTCGAGCGTTTCGGGAAGTTGCCGCGTGAGTTGGGTCATCCGCGACGCGCGAAGCCGACGCAGAATGAACAGCGAAAGACCGATGCCGACCGCGAGCCCGCCGGCGAAACTGAGAAAGGGACTCCGGGTCAGGGCATCGGACAGAAAGACGGTCAGAACGGCGAAGATCGTCATGCCCAGCAGGACGCGCTCGGTCGAGGTTCCGATGCCGCACGTCTGCACCAGATTGTCGAATCGGCGGATCGGGGCCGTCAGCAAGATATCCCTCAGCCAGGGCGAAACACCATCGGCGAACGTCGGGCGCCGCAGCCGCAGATGGGTTGCCGTGATCCGAGATTCCTCGCGAAGGTCGGTGGCAAACAATAGGCAGCCCTGGATCAGGGCGAAGAACGCCACGACCAGGACCAGATAAAGGATGATCGAAGACATCGTTCGCTCCTAGTCAAGCCGGCGATGGGGGGCGAACATATCGGACGGAAGAGTGACGTTCAGGCTGACCAGTTGCTCGGCGAATTTCGGGCGAATGCCGGTCGCCTCGAAATAGCCATGCACGATCCCGTCCTCGTCGGTCGAAGTGCGGCAGAAGCGGAAGATTTCGTTCATGGAAATCACCTCGCCCTCCATGCCGGTGACTTCCTGGACCGAGATGACCCGCCTTTTACCGTCGGCACCGCGCGTCAATTGCAGGACGACGTGGATCGCCGACGCGATCTGCTGGCGGATGGTGCGGGGCGCCATGTCCAATCCCGCCATGCCGATCATCTGTTCGAGCCGGGTCAGGGAGTCGCGCGCGGAATTGGCGTGAATCGTGCTCA
>JAXDMU010000332.1:0-3966 GCA_034665905.1 Aliidongia sp.
CCGGGCAGCGGCGTGGTCGGCGCCAGCGGCACGCTGACCTATCGGTGGGGCGAGGCGTGCGATGGCTGGACCATCGAACAGCGCTACAAGCTCGACATGCAGTATGAGGACGATCCGACGGCCGAGATCGGCTCGGCCTTCGTCACCTGGGAGAGCAAGGACGGCCTCAGCTATCGCTTCAACGAGCGCAAGACGCGGAACGGCCAGCTTGAAGAGGAAATTCGCGGCGACGCCACGCTCAACGCGCGCGACCATACCGGCACGGCGAATTTCCTCAAGCCCAAGGCCCAGGCCATTCCGTTGCCCAGCGGCAGCTTTTTCCCGACCGCCCACACGCTGAATCTGATCCGCAAGGGCGAGGCCGGCGAGAGTTTTATGGCGGCGCCGGTATTCGACGGCTCCGAGTTCGAGGGCGCCGTGCTGATCAGTGCCGTGATTGGCCCGAAAGCCGCTGCCGGGGCGGCGGCGCCGGACACCGATGTCAAATCGCACCTGCTCCAGCGCCCGTCCTGGAAGGTCCGTCTCGCCTTCTTTCCCGAATCCTCCACGGAAGAGCGACCGGACTACGAACTGGGCATGCGCCTGCTCGACAGCGGCATTTCCAGCGAAATGACGATCGATTACGGCGATTACGTGGTACGGGCCAAGCTCCAGGAACTTCAGGCGATGACGAAGCCGGCCTGCTGAGAACCAGCCAGTTCGGTTTTGCACGCTGTGGTCATGAAACGACGCCCCCCGCCGGGAAAGGTGTCGGCAAGCGCTGAGCCAGCGTTGCAGCGGGCCATTCAGCTCCATAAACAAGGTCTGTTGGATCAGGCCGAGGAAATTTATCGGTCGATTCGTCCGGCTCATCCGAAATATTTCGAGGCATTGCATCTGCTGGCGCTGGTCCGGGCGGCGCGGGGCGATCATGCCGAAGCGTTTCAGATGCTGAGCAATGCGCTGAAAGCGCAGCCCGATGACGCGGTCGCCTGGGCGAATTTCGGGCTGGTCCAGATCGCGCTGGGCCGGTGCGAGGCGGCGCTGGCGAGTTTCGATCGCGCTCTCGCGCTTAAGCCGGACTATGTCAAGGCGTTCAAGGATCGCGGCGATGCATTGCTCGATCTCGCTCGCCCGGAAGCAGCGCTCGCAAGCTTCGACCGGGCGCTCGCCCTCAAGCCGGATGATGCGGCACTGTGCAACAAGCGCGGCGTCGCCCTCCAGCGCCTGGGCCGCCTCGCCGAGGCACTCGCCAGCTATGATCGCGCACTCGCCCTCCAGCCCGGCGACGCTGCGCTGCTCAACAACCGGGGCAGCGCGCTCAAAGATTTGGGGCGCCTGGCCGAAGCGATGTCGAGCTACGACCAGGCACTTACCCTCAAGCCCGATTACGCCGCGGCCCACGACAACAAGGGGCTGTTGTTGATGGCGCTCGGCCGGTTCGACGAGGCGGGCGACGCGATCGGGCGGGCGATCGAACTGGCGCCCCGCACCGTTCGATATTATTACGATTTCGCGCTGCTGCCGCAGCGTGCGCCATCGGGCAATCCCCATTTACCGGCGATGGAGGAACTGGCGCGCGACATGGCCGCTTTGGGCGACGAGGATCAGATCGCCCTCAATTTCGCGCTGGCCAAGGCGTTGCCGGCCAGCAGCGATCCCGAACGCTCGTTCGGGCACCTGCGGGCCGGCAACGCGCTGAAGCGTGCGCGGACGGCTTATGATGAAACCGCGGCGCTTGGCGGAATCGACCGAATCCGAAGCGCCTTCACAGCCGAATTGATGCGGCGTCATGAGGGCCAAGGCGAGCCTTCAGCACTTCCGGTATTCATTCTGGGCCTGCCGCGATCGGGAACCACACTGGTCGAACAGATTCTGGCCAGCCATCCCCAAATCTTCGGGGCGGGCGAGATCGAAGATTTTGCCGCCGCGGCCGCCGGACTGACCGATCCGGCGCGGCAGGTGATCCAGTCGCCCGAAATCATTTCGGCGATTTCCGGCTCGGAACTGCGCCGGCTCGGCGAAAATTATCTCGCCCGACTCACCCCCATGGCGCCGCTGGCGGAGCGCATTACCAACAAGCTGCCGGAGAATTTCCGCCTTGCCGGCCTCATTCATCTGGCATTGCCGAATGCGCGGATCATCCACACGCGCCGCGACCCGGTCGATACCTGCTTTTCCTGCTTTTCCCAGCTTTTTACCGGGAATTTGCCCTACACCTACGACTTGGCGGAACTGGGGCGCTACTACCGAGCCTATGACGGGCTGATGACGCATTGGCGTGGCGTACTGCCGCCGACCGCGATGATCGAGGTGCGGTACGAGGATCTCGTTGGCGACATCGAAGGGCAGGCCCGCCGCATGATCGCGCATTGCGGCCTGGAGTGGGACGCACGCTGCCTCGATTTTCATCGAACCGAGCGGGCCGTGCGCACCGCCAGCATGGCGCAGGTGCGCGAACCGCTCTACCGGCGCTCGGTCGGGCGCTGGCGGCTGTATGAGCGGTTTCTCGGGCCGCTGCTTGACGCGCTCGGCTGATCAGAACTTGATCCGCACGCCGCCAAAGGCCGCGATCGGCGCCGCCGGGCCCTGAAAGCGGTTGTCGACACCGGGGCCGTTCGTTGCCGCATTGGCCGGGACGCCGGGGGCGCCGATGCCGGTCGGGTCGCCGAGCACGCCGAAATTGGCGTATTGCGCGTTCAGCGCATTGTCGATCGTGGCGAAAAGCTGGATCTGTGGCGTGGCCTGATAGGTCGAATGCAGATTGGTCACGACGTAGCCGGCCAGCGGCGATAGCTGATTCGCTTCGTCGCCCCGATAGAATTCATCGCCCACCAGGGTCACGCTGGCGCCGACGATCCAACCGTCCAGAATGTGATAATCCGCACCCAGCTTGAAGCGCTGCTGCGGGATGCCGGGCAGATGGTCGCCCGGCTTCACATGGATATCGCCATTGGCGTCGGCCAGCGGATTGGAGGGGGAGTTCAGCGTCAGCGGCGATTCGAAGGTCGCGTCGATGAAACTGTAATTGGCGTAGAACGACAGATCGTCATCGTCATAGCGCGCACCGAGTTCGGCACCTTCTCGCCTTGTGCCACCGATGTTCTGAAAGAAGCCGGTGCTGAGCGAGGTGGCGATGCCGTAAATATCGTCATCGACATCGGTGCGGAACAAGCCGGCATTCCAGGTCACCCGCCCGTCGCCGAACATGGGTGCTGAGAATTTGCCGCGCAACCCGGTCTCGTAGCTGTGGGCTACGACCTGTTTCAAGGTCGGCGGATCGCTCGACAACGAAGAGGGCAGTAGGCAGGGGATGAGCGGGTTGGAGCATTCTATCTCGCTCGCCGTGGGCGTGCGGTTGGTTTCGGAATAGCCGGCGTACGCCGTGAGGTTCGGCAGGATCTTGTAGGCGGCACCCAGCGCCGGATTGAAACGGCTATAGCGGGTCTGGCCGGTAAGGTTGGTTCCAAGCCGGTCGGTCAGATCGATCTGGGCCAGATTGTATCGGCCACTCGCCGTCACCGCCAGTTCCGGGGTTACGTTGAACGTGTCGGTCACATAGAGGCCGTAATAGGTGTTGGTGGCGCCCAGATTGACCGGTGTCGCGTTGAACGGGGTGTTCTCGGGGGTATCGACGAAAAAGCCGGAAGCGCCGATGCGCAAATTGGCGTCGACCGTGCCGATCTCCGCCGTCGATTCGAATCCGGTGGTGGCACGGTCGATCGTGCCGCCGACGACCAGGTGATTTTCATGCCCACCGATTGGCGCGGTTGATGTCGCCTGCAACGTGGCGCCCTGGCCGATCGAATGAATGCTCTCGAAATCGATTTCGCCGATCGGCACGAGCCCGCCCTGGGAGAGATCGGGAATCGGCGTGCCGGCGGCATTGGTCGCCGGCGTCATCCCGTCGCTCTGACACAGCAAGCCGCTGTTGGTGCACGAGGTGAAATTGGTCGTGTTGCCGTTCACAACACTCTGGCGGAACGA
>JAXDMU010000333.1:0-2882 GCA_034665905.1 Aliidongia sp.
GTGCGCGTCACCTCGCCGACCCGAAAGCGGTCCTGAGTCGCTTCGAGTTGACGGCGCAGCACCTGCTCGTTGTTGATGTTGAGATCGAGCGTCGCCTGATCACGCACGACATTCATGTAGTCTGTCACGGCGTTGAGCAGCACGCCTTGTTCGACCGACAGAAGATGGGCGCGTTCCGAGCGCACCAGATTGAGCGCCTGTTCGGTCTGCGCCTCGGTGCGGCCACCACGGTACAAGGGCTGCACAATGGTTACGCCATAGGTTTGCGGCGATAGGTTTTGCGAAGCAATATTGTAGGTGAGGTTGGATTTTGTTTTATCAACCACCCCTTGTGGCGTATTAGGCGGAACGCCTTGGCAGACATTAATGTTCTCGAAAATCTTGTCGCAATCCTGCCGGATCGCATTGTGATTAATGCCCTCACTGGCCGTGACCTGCACGGTCGGGCGCCAGTTGGCGAGCGCTTGGGGCAAATTCTCGTCGGTGGCGCGGAGGTTCGCGCGTTCGGCCAGAAGCTGCGGGTTGGTGTTGTACGCGTTGGTCAGCGCGTCCTGGAGCGTCTGCGCGCCGGCGGGGTGCGCCGCGAACAGCGCGCCGACCATGGCGCCTGCCGCGAACAGGGCACGGACAGAGAGGATCGACCGTTTTGGCATCAGTAAGTCTCCATGGACGGATCGATTTCGCGCGCCCAGGCGTCGATCCCGCCGGCTAAGTTCACCGCGTTGGTTCGGCCGGCCCGATGCAGCCACAGAGCGGCCTGCCGGCTGCGCATGCCGTGATGGCACAGCACGACCAAAACCCGATCGGCCGGAATCTCGTCCAACCGGGTGGGCAAGGCGGCGAGCGGAATCGAGACCGCCCCGCTCAGGCTACAGATGTCGATTTCCCACGGTTCGCGCACATCGAGCACGGCGATATCGCGCCCGGCGCGACGCCATGCATCCAATTCCGCGACCGCAATTTCGGGCGGGCTGTCGGTCATGATCGTGCCTGCTCAGAAGACGAAGCTGGGTTCGGCCTGAAAGCCGGGCAGCGTGTGGATGCCGGCCTCGAACAGCCGGCGGCGGGAAATGCCGGTCGGGCCGCGCTCCAGCAGCACCGCCTCGCCCAACTGCCCGGCGCGCGTTTCGATCACCGTCACCAGCCGGCCGCCTTCGGCCAGCTGGTCGAGCACGGCAGGCGGGATATCGCCGACTGCACCGCCGATCACGATCACGTCGTAGGGTGCGCGCTCGGGATAGCCGCGATCCAGGCGTTGCTCGAACACCGTGGCATTGCGCTGGCCGGCGAGGTTGGCTTTGGCCTGCCGCGCCAGCACCGAATCGGACTCGATCGCAACGACACTCCGGGCCAGACGGCCGAGAATCGCCGTGGCATAGCCGGTCGCACAGCCGATTTCGAGCACGACATCGTTCGGACCGACCACGGCGGTCTGCAACAGCCGGCCCAGCACCATCGGTTCGAGCAGATAGCGCCCCTCGCCGAGCGGCAGATCCTCATCGACATAGGCCGCACCCTTCAGCGCCAGCGGCACGAAGGCCTCGCGCGGCACCTGAAGAAACGCGTCGAGCAAGGCCGGGTCGGAGATCTTGTTGGGGCGAAGCTGGCAATCGACCATGTTGATGCGGATTTTATCGTATTCGCTCATATGCGGGGACCGGGTCGGGAGGCCGCGACGGCGGCGGATCGGGCGGGAAAACTGCCGGTGCTCGATACGGCACGGCATGGATTGGTTCCGTGTATATAACCGGCCCGCGCCAATGACAATCCGGCGGTGCGCCCGGCAGCCCGCAAATCGATGAATTCGTTGTAATGCGCAGATGCACCTTGACCTGCGCCGATCGGGCTTGCACTCCTTCGGCTTTCCGTGCCCGGCAGTTTTCACCGCCGATTGCTTTATCCTGTCAGGTTCAGTGCCCATGTCCGTGATCGTCCGCTTCGCCCCCTCGCCGACCGGCTACCTGCATATCGGCGGCGCCCGCACCGCCCTCTTCAACTGGCTGTTCGCCCGGCATCATGGCGGCAAGTTCCTGTTGCGGATCGAGGATACCGATCGGCAGCGCTCGATTCCGGCGGCGATCACGGCGATCATCGAGGGCTTAAAATGGTTCGGGCTGGATTGGGACGGCGAGATCGTCATGCAATCCGAACGGCTCGCCCGGCATGCCGCGGTCGCCGCCGAAATGCTGGCGCGCGGTGCGGCCTATCGCTGCTATTGCTCGCCGGTTGAACTGGACGCGATGCGCGAGCGCCAGCGCGCCGAAGGCAGGCCGCTGCGCTACGAAGGCATCTGGCGCGACCGCGATCCGGCCGAGGCCCCGGCCGGCGTCAAGCCGGTGATTCGGCTGCGCGCACCGCAGACCGGCAAGACCGTGATTCAAGACGGGGTGCAAGGCGAGGTCGAGGTCGCCAACGAGCATCTCGACGATCTGATCCTGCTGCGCGCCGACGGCACGCCGACCTACATGCTGTCCGTGGTGGTCGATGATCACGATATGGGCGTCACCCATGTGATCCGCGGCGACGATCATCTGACCAACGCGTTCCGCCAGACCCAGATCTATCGCGGCCTCGATTGGGCCGTGCCGCATTTCAGCCATCTCTCGCTGATCCACGGCCCCGACGGCGCCAAGCTGTCCAAGCGGCACGGCGCGCTCGGCATCGAAGAGTACCGCGACATGGGCTATCTGCCCGAGGCGCTGCGCAATTATCTGCTGCGGCTCGGTTGGGGGCATGGCGACGATGAGATCATCTCGACCGCGCAGGCGATCGAATGGTTCGACCTGCCCGGCATCGGCAGTTCGCCCGCCCGTTTGGATTTCGCCAAGCTCGACAATCTGAACGGCCATTATCTGCGCGAGGCCGATGCCGCCCGGCTGGTT
>JAXDMU010000334.1:0-3992 GCA_034665905.1 Aliidongia sp.
GATCCATGCCATGGCGGCGAGGGCGACGATCACCACCGCAGCGATGGCGATGAGCGCGATGCGGGCGGGAGTCATGCGGACATCTTCCCCGCCAGGATGTCGCGATCGATCGGCAGGCTGCGCAGGCGCTTGCCGGTGGCGGCGAAGATGCCGTTGGCGAGCGCGGGTGCGATCGGCGGAGTGCCGGGCTCGCCGATCCCGCCCCAGCGCGCCCCGCCGCTCAGCGCGAGATAGGTCTCGATCTTCGGCGTGTCGGCCATCCGGACCATCGGATAATCGTCGAAATTGCTCTGTTCGACCCGGCCGTCCTTGATCGTGATCTCGTCATAGAGGGCCGCGGTCAGGCCGTAGATCACGGCACTTTCGATCTGCATCTCGACGATGCGCGGGTTGATGACATGGCCGCAATCGACCACCGCGACCACCCGATCGACCCGGACCTTGCCCTCGGGCGAAACCGCGAGTTCGACGGCCTGCGCCACGATGGTGCCGAACGCTTCGTGGATCGCCATGCCGCGCCCGCTGCCCGTCGGCATCTTCTTGCCCCAGCCGCTTTTTTCTGCGAGCACATCCAGCACATGGAGAAAATCCGGCTTGTCGCGCAGCAGCGCACGGCGAAATTCCAGCGGATCGGCCCCGGCCTCGTGCGCCAGTTCGTCGATGAAGCTTTCCATCGCGAAGGCGTTTTGCGAACTGCCGACCGAACGCCAGAACATCACCGGAATATGCGTGTTCTTGAGCACGCATGAGACGCGGACCTTCGGGATGCCATAGGCCGACTCGACCAACCCCTCGACCGCCTGGCGTTCGATGCCGTTTTCGACCTTGTCGCGCCCGAGCGAACGCTCGATCGAGCCGACCGCGGTGCGGATATCGAACGCCGCCGGCCGCTTGTCCGAACCGAGCACCGCCCGCATCCGGATCGCCGCCTGCGGGCGAAAGCGGTCGTGGCGGATATCCTCCTCGCGCGTCCAGATCAGCTTGACCGGCTTGCCGACCGCCTTGCTGACGGTCACGGCCTGAACCATCTCGTCATTGACCGCGCGCCGGCCGAAGCCGCCGCCCAGGAAGCAATTATGGACGAAGACCTGTTCCGGCTTCAGCCCGGCGACCCCGGCCGCGCGCCGGGTGCAGCCCAGCGCATCTTGCGTGCCCATCCAGACATCCAGCCGATCGGACTGCCAATGCGCGGTGCAATTCAGCGGCTCCATCGCGGCATGGGCGACATGGGGCACCTCGTAGAGCGCCTCGAACGGCGTGGCCCCGGCCAGGGCTTCGTCGATCCCGTGATCGTCGCGCGCCACCGCGGCCGGGCCGTCGAGCGCCGCGCGGTAATCCTTGCGGAACTGCGCGCTGCTTGTGCCGACCCCGGCGCCGTAATCCCATTCGATCGGCAAGGCGGCCAGCGCCTGCTGCGCACGCCAGAACCGATCGGCAACGACGGCGACACCGTTCGCAATGGGTACCACCGCCGAGACGCCGCGCCGGCCGGTGACCGCGCCAGCATCGTAGGATTTGACCGTGCCACCCGGCACCGGACATGTGACGACCGCGGCATAAAGCATGTCGGGCACGCGGATATCGATGCCGAATTTGGCCTCACCCGTCACCTTGACCAGCGTGTCGAGCCGCGCCAGCGGCTGGCCGATCAGGATGAATTGCTCGGGCGTCTTGATCGCCGGTTCCTGATCGAGATGGATACCGGCCGCCTCGCCCACGAGCGCGCCGAACTTCACGCTGCGGCCGCTCGGCCCATGGCTGACCGTGCCATCCTTGGCCGCGCACTCGCCGACCGGCACTTGCCAGCGCTGGGCCGCGGCGGTGATCAGCCGGACCCGCGCCGACGCACCGGCCTGTTGAAGCGCCTCATGCGTGGTGCGCACCGAGCGGCTGCCACCGGTGCCCATGGCGCCATAGGGCGCAGGGTCGGCCAGATTGCGGTTGGCCGAGGCGTATTCCGCCTTGACCTTGCTCCAGTCGCACGCCAGTTCCTCGGCCACGATCATCGGCAGGGCGGTGAAGATCCCCTGGCCCATTTCCGACTTCGCCACCCGGATCGTGACGCTGTCGTCGGGCTGGATCACGATCCAGGCACCGATTTCCGTGCCGTCGCCCGGCACCGGCCGATCCCACGGCGCCGCATCGATCGTCGATCCGGCCCAGCCCGGCAGGGCCACGCCGATCGCGAAGCCCCCGGACGCGGTCAGCGCGGTGCGCAGGAAATGGCGGCGGGTGATATCGATCTTGTCCATTTCGACCTCCCTCAACCCTGCATCGATGCTGCGGCGCGATGGATCGCGGCGCGCAGGCGCGGATAGGTGCCGCAGCGGCAGATGCCGGTCAGTTCGGCATCGATCTCGGCATCGCTCGGCTTCGGGTGGTCTTTGAGAAAGGCGATCGCCGCCATGATCTGCCCGGTCTGGCAATAGCCGCATTGCGGCACATCCTCGGCGATCCAGGCTTTCTGCACCGGGTGGCGGCCATCCTGGGACACGCCTTCGATGGTCAGCACCGCACCCTCGACCGCGCCGACCGGCAGGCCGCACGACCGCACCGCCTTGCCCGCGATCTGCACGGTGCAGGCGCCGCATTGGCCGATGCCGCAGCCATATTTCGTGCCGGTCAGGCCAATCTCGTCGCGCAAGACCCACAAGAGCGGAGTCTCCGGTTCGATATCCAATTCATGGCGCGCGCCATTGACGGTAATGCTGATCATGCCGACCTCCCAAACAGGACGAGGCGCGGCGCCGGGCGCCACGACGAGGGGTTTCAAAACATCGGCGATGGGCCGATCGACGCGATCTTAATGCAATCGAGCGGAGCATGCCAGTGTGCCGCCGGGAAGAGCGCGATCTTCTGGAACGGAGACGGCATCATGGCAAAATTTTCACCATCGCTTTTTCATGTCTTCGTCGGTCAGCGTGCTGTAGGATTAAATCCTACTCATCCATGAAAGGTCGTCATGCGCTCGACTCAGCAATTCAGCATCACCCTGCCGAACGAGATGGCCGAGGCGGTCAAAGCCAAAGTTGCGGCCGGGGAATATGCCACGGAAAGCGAAGTGATACGCGACGGGCTACGGACTCTTCTGGCGCGCGACCGCGCTGTGGAAAATTGGCTGCGCGATCAGGTTGGGTCTGCCTACGATGCCCTCAAAGCAGATCCATCCCGCGCCGTCTCAGCCGATCAGGTTCGGGCGAGGCTGGCGGGCGAACATCGCAGCGCTACCGCGAAGCGGTAATGCCCGACACTCCGGTAACGCCAACATTGATATCGACTGCCTACAGGATAATTATTCATGAGGAAATTTTTAATCTTTGCGTCTTGTGTTACCTTTTCTCTCGGTGGTTTGAGCGTTGCCTTTGCATCTGGCGATCAGAACGTCCAGGCGCTTGCCTGGCAACCGTCTGCTGGGCATATGCAAGTGCCGATCTGGCCGGATGCGGTGCCAGACGCGCAGTTTAGCGCCAAACCAGGCACCGAGATCATGAAGATAGACCCAGCAGACTTCATGGCCTGGAGATGATTTCAGAGTAACTTGGATCGCCTGCCGCAAAAAAAGCAATCGATTATTGCTTGCTTTCGGAAAAATAACAAGCGCGTCTTGTGCATCGTAGTCGATGGTTGGACAAGGTCGCGGGCGGGGGTCGTCCGCCCATCAGGCGGTACCCTCCCACGGGTTCAGCAGCGGGACGCCGGTCGGGGCGAAGTCCGCTAGGTTCCGGGTAACGACGATCATGCCATGCACCAGTGCCGTGGCCGCGATTAACGCACCGCGCTCGGCCCGCGGGTCGGGCACGTCCAGGCGCGCGCACCGTCGTGCGACGATCGTATCGACCGGAATGATCCGCCCGTCGAACTCGGGCAGCACGCGCGTCTCCAGCCAGGTCCGCAGCAGGGCGGCCTGCCTTGGGTCGCGGCGTTCCATCTGCAAAATGCCGAGTTCCAGTTCCAGGATGGTGATGGCCGATAGATGCAAACTTCCCGCATCC
>JAXDMU010000335.1:0-8356 GCA_034665905.1 Aliidongia sp.
GCTCGTCGAGCGCTTCCGGACTGTCCGCGGTGATCTTGATGCCGTCGCCATGCAACCGATCGATTGCGGGCCGCCGGTCGCGCGATCTGTTGCCGAGGCCGCGGTTCCAGGCCAGCGGCAGATGCACGCCGGGAAAATCACGATAGCGATACGAGGCGATGTCGGGCAGGCCGGACAGCAATTCGAGCGTGATCGTCGTGCCGGCGCGCGCCAGACCGCAAATGAAGATCGGTCGGTCGACCGCAATGCCGGCCAATTGATCCTCGAACAGGCTGGATTCGAAATCGCCAAGGCGAATGAAGAGGCCCGGACAGCGGATCAACTGACGCGTTAACCACCACAGACCGGCGGGGATCGCCGTTCGTTGCACCCCGCGGTGTTCGGGGGGTGTTGTCGCCCGTCTCAAGGATCGCAGCGCATGGTGCCAGGTTCGGCGGTTCGGTCGGTGGTAACAACCGTCCGGGTCACGCGCCGCCACAGACGGCGTAGCCAAAGCGTGCTCAAATAGAAGACAGCGCTAACACCGGTCATCAGCATACCGAATGCCGCGCCCAGCGTACCGAAATCCATCCCCGGTCCGACATAAGCATGGGCAGGTGCCACAGAATCGAGCAAAATGATGAATACACCGATCGAATAGGCGATATGTAATCCAATCGTCCGAAAATTACTATTCATACTTTCCTCGCTTAACAAGACTCTGATCTATGAGAAGGTTAATAATGCATATAATAATCATAGAGGACAGGCCATGAAAGGGAAACACTCCATATGTAACTGAATGGTTTCATTTTATGTCTAAAATTTCATTTACCGCTATGTTGCCGGTGGGCCGTGAGGTCAGGAATTGAGCGGTATTTTGATACCGCAATGCTTTCGGATCTCGGCTTGGCCGCCACCGTCTTTATGTAATGTTGGCCGGAAAAGACAGCGCGGCGACAGCGGCATGGTGTCGCAGGCACGGTCCCGCCATGGCGGGAATAGCGGCGGGGGCGGAATACGATACCGCCTCCCGGCGCACTACTCTCGACGGGAGGCGGTGTTACGTCGCAATTATCGCGGCCCGAAAGCCGTGGAAAGCGGAGTTACGACAGCGGAATGGTCAGGCGGGTGAAGAGCAGACCACCGCCGACATTGTTTTGGGTCGCGAACGTCTGATCGTACCACACTTCAAGATTGACCGGCCCGAAATTATACCCGACGAACGGGCCGCCGCCATAGCTGTTGCTGCGATGGCCGTCGATCAAGGCTTGCGGACCATTGATCAAAGCCACATCCGAACCGGTATCATTGGAAATCTGCGTTTCGGTAAAGCCGGTAACGCCGACTTTCCATTTGCCAATCGTTTTGGTGATGGATTCTTCTGTTCCGAAAATATCGCCGGACTTATAGTTATTGTCCTGATTTTGGAGATTGAAGTCGAAATAGCCTTTCAGGCTGACATTCCAGCCATCACTGAGCCAGCTTAGACCGACCGCCGGCTCGAACGAAAAGAAGTCGAGCGCGTTTATGTTGCCCAGAGCATGATTGATCGGATTGCGATAGGCCCCATCCGGTATGTAGACTTCGGTGCGTGCCACCACATGCAGATTGTTGGGCAGATCCCACGACAAGATAAAGGGCGTCACGACCGTCGAGAAAGCCGCGGCATTGTCGAAGCCCGACGTCGCGCCGCCGATGCCGTTCAGCGCGACAAGGTCCCAAGGCTCGGCGATCGCGGCGGCATAGCGCCCGCCGAGAAATGTCCAGGGCGAAGAATAGACAGCCTCGGGAATTTCGACGAACGCAATCACGTTGACATTGGTCGCGGTGGTGCCGCTGAAGCTGGGTCCGGAAAGATAGGTAGTGGAATTGATGAAATACCAACCCTCAGGCAATATCGAGCCGGTTGCCGAGCCGGCGTTCACCCCGGTTAGATGAGGAACGAATAATTCCTCAGCGAAAGTCGGCCCGCTCAAGAAACTTGAAGCAGCCGCAAGGAGGGTGGCCCCAAGAACTTTCTTTATCACTCTTAATTCCCCCAATAGATAATTACGACGGATAATCCATCGCCAGTTTTTCGTCCGATACACAATCGAGGTTTGACGTTGATCGGTCAATCCTGGATGGCTCAAGACAACGCCGGACATTAACGGGAAAGTCAACGTCCTGCTAGAAAGTCTGTCATATATGGTGCAGGATTCGTAGCTACCAGATCTTATCGCGCGGGCGGCGTGCTGAAGATGTCGGCACCGAAGCCCGTGAGCCCATCCTGACCGGCATAGCCCAGATGGCCATCCAGATGAAACAGATCTTCGATGCTCCGCAGCATCGAATAATGATTGTAACCGACTGTGGAGACCGCGCCGGGCGCGATGAAAGGCGAGATCAGTACCGCACCGATCCGGTCGCCACCGAAGCTCTGGGTGACGTAGTCATTTGACTTGTAACTGTTCCTTTGTGGAAACGCGCCGAGATTGGGTCCGGGGCGTTGATTGCAGCAACTTGCCCCGGAATAGGTGACGACCATTCCGCCGTCGAGCTTGGTGGTTCGACTGGTGGCGTCGCTTTCGTCGAAGGTGACGATCAACAGCCCGTCGCGCTTGAAGGCCGGCGCGTTGGTGATGACCGGAACCCATTGTTTGAGAAAATCATCGGCCGACTCGAGACCGCCATGTTCGCCGTTTCGGCACGGCTCGTCGTGGCCGTCATGGCACAAATTGGGTGTGATAAAGCTGAAGGCGGGCGTCGAAGCGACGGATTCCAGGTCCGCCGGCAAATGGTCCAGCCGAACGACGTGGCGGTCGCAATCGGGGCCGTCGATGATCGAGTGGAAGTAGACGAAAGGATTGTGCCGGGCGGCATATTGATCGTCCGCCGCCGCCCGCTGCGTCAGATCCGCGGCACCGATCGCCGGATGGCCGCAACTCGTCGCGGCACCGCGTTTGGGATCGTTGCCCATATCCTCCATGTAGCCGCGCCAATCGAGGCTGGCAGCGGCAAACTGTTCGGCAAGCGTCTTGACGGTGGTGGGATAGACGCAGCCATGGCCGACGACCTGGCCATCGGGGGCCGTGCCGGTCTGGACGAAATCTTCGAAAACCCGGCAGTCGGCCCGGGTTTCCGGCGTCGCCGCCTGACCGCTGATCATCGCCAGGTAATTGTCGAGGCTGGCGTGGCCGGTGCCAAAATATTGCGTGAGCAGAGCGCCTTGCGCGGTCAGCGTGCGGGCGAGATAAGGGGCCGGCGATTGCGGCCCGAACGTCTGCTCGTACCCTTCGTTTTCCAGAACGATGACGAAGACATGACCGACCGGCGGGGCGGGTTCCGCCGCGCCGGCAGCGGTCAAGGCCAGGATCGTCGGCAGGACGCCGAACAACACTGCGTGCAGATATTGTCGAGCCGACATTTTCATTCCCTGTCTTTGGCTATTGTGTCCCGGCGCTCGACCATGCCCTGGCCGATGAAGCTCAGGACCGGTTCACCGCGCTGATTGACGCCTTCGTTGCGGCTGCGAATCAGGCCGAAATTCGGCCGATGCGGCAGTTCGAGTTTCTCGGTCACGGTCGTGCTGAAGTGAATCGTGTCGCCGGGGCGCACCGGATTGGGCCATTTCAGATCGAGAAAGCCGGGTGAGGGTCCGGCGGCGGGCCGGCGTCCATCGGGTGCCTCGTTTGCCACCGGCCGGCTTGCGACCATCCGCTTCATCCAGATCGCGACGGTGTGCCAGCCGCTGGCGATCAGCCCGCCATAGGGGCCGGCGGTGGCCCGCTCCGGATCGACATGGAAATATTGCGGATCGAATTTCCGGGCGAAACGGAGGATCTCGGCTTCGGTGAAGCAATAGCTGCCGAGGTCCCAGTACATGCCGATCTCAATGTCCTCGAACCATCGCATCACGCGGCCTCCCCCGGATGGCGGCGGGCGAACATTCCCCAACTACGCAAGCTCGCGACCAACACGTTGTTCTGATTGAACGCGTCCCATTGGAAGCGTGTGAGCCCCATTTCCGGGCGGCTCTTGGAGGGCCGCCGCTCCAGACAGCTCAGTCGCACGGTCAGCGTGTCGCCGACGAAGACCGGTTTGGTCCAGCGCCCTTCCTCGACGCCCGGGGCGCCCAGCGAGGCCGAATCGAGAATACAGGCGTCGCACATGATGCGCATTATCATGGCGCAGGTGTGCCAGCCGCTGGCGCACAGGCCGCCCAGCATCGAGGACGCCGCCGCGGCTTCGTCGAGATGGAACGGCTGTGGGTCGAATTCCGCCGCAAATTCGATGATTTCTGCCTTGGTTATCGGCTCGCCTTGGCGTTCCAACGCATAGCCCGGCGGGAAATCCTCCCAAAACAATTTCGGTTCGCGCATCGCTCTCCCCGCGGGTCCGTTCCTTGCGTTCTTGGGATCGTAACGAAAATCAGGCAACATGGGCGTGCAATTCTCGTCTTACAGCTTTGGACCATTCCATGCCCTTGCCGCCATTTCAGGTCCCGCGCCGCGATTTTCTCGTCGGTGGTGCTGCGAGTTTGGGACTTTCGGTCCTGCCGTGCGTGCCGGCCGAAGCCAAGGCACCCAGCCTGCCTTACGTTCTGATCGGCGATTGGGGCCGCGCCGGGGCCGACGATCAGCGCGAGGTCGGTCTTCAGCTCGGCCGGACAGCCGCTGCGATCGGCAGCCGCTTCACCGTTTCGCTCGGCGATAATTTCTACGAGGACGGCGTCAGCGATCTGGTCGATCCGCAATGGCGCACCTCGTTCGAGGAAATCTATGCGGCCCCGTCGCTGATGACGCCGTGGCATGTCATCCTCGGCAACCATGATTATCGCGGCAATCCCGAAGCACAGATCGGCTATGGCGCGGTCAGTCCGCGCTGGGGCTTGCCCGCCCGTTATTACAAGCGCACCGAGGTGCTGGGCGGCGGCGTCGCGGCCGATTTTTTCTATCTCGATACCTCGCCCTTCGTGACCGGCTATCGCGGCACCAAGGTCAAGATCGAGGGGCAGGACACCGATGCCCAGATCGCCTGGCTGGATCGCGAACTTGGCCGGTCCAAGGCGGCGTGGAAGATCGTGATCGGCCACCATCCGATCTTCACCGTCCTGGCCAGCCAGAACACGCCCGAACTGATTGCTCGGGTGAAGCCGCTGCTCGATCGCCATGGCGTGCATGTCTATATCAACGGCCATGTCCATAATCAGCAGCATCTGATGGTCGATGGCACGCATTACATCACCTCGGGTGCCGGCTCGCAGACCGGCCCGGTGGCGCCGGCCGACAGCGGCCAATTCACCAGCGACCGCCACGGCTTCATGACGACCGAGCATTCCGCCGAGGCTTTCCGGTTCGCCTTCATCGACGAGACCGGCAAGGAACTCTATCGGGCGACGGTGCAGCGGGGCTGATCGGTCGCCAAACACAAGGGGCGATGCAACCCTGCTCCGCAGCCGGCGGGCACAGGGATTTCGCCCGATCGGTCGTAGAATGGACTCCTGTCGCGGCTTCGGCGGCGAGTCGGGCCGAACAAGGATCAGGAGATCGAAACATGTCGGTGAAAGTTCTCTATCACACCAGCGCCACCGCAATTGGCGGCCGGGACGGCAGTGCGGCGACCAAGGATGGCTCGTTCGAAGTCAGGCTGAGCACGCCCAAGGAACTGGGCGGCGGCGGCGGGCCGGGCAACAATCCGGAGCAGCTTTTCGCCGCCGGATATGCTGCCTGCTTCATCGGCGCGATGAAATTCGTGGCGTCGCAGGGCGGCCCAAAGGTGCCGGCCGACGCCACCGTGACCGCGACCGTCGGGATCGGGCCGCGCTCGGAAGGCGGCTTCGGGCTCGAAGTGGCCCTTGAGGTGGCCCTGCCCGGAATCGACCGCGACGCGGCGAAGACGCTGGTCGACAAGGCGCACGAGGTTTGCCCCTATTCGAATGCCACGCGCAACAACATCGCGGTGAAGCTTACCGTCGTTTGAAACCGGGCGGGAATGGCGCTCCGGCGCTATTCCCGTTCGACCGTGATACCGCGCTTGGCCAGCGCCGCTATCAGACTGTCCGGTCCGACCAGATGACCGGCGCCGACTGCGACGAAACTGGTGCCACGGCCGTTCTTCAGCCGTTCGGCCAACTTCTCTGCCCAACGCTGATTTCGGTGGACGATCAGCACTTGGTAGAGTGCCTGATATTGCGGCTCGGCAAATTCGGCGAAGAGCTTGCCGATCGTCGGCACGTCGCCGGCGAGCCAGGCATCCGCCATCTCCTTGATCTTGTCCGGCCCGTCGGCGATTTCGTCCAGGGTCGATTCCAGAATTTCCATTTCATCGGCTGGCGGCAGATCGGCAAAGAAATGCAGCTGCTGTCCGCCGGTCTCGAAGGCGTACAGCGTTTTGCCGGCGGCGAGTGCTTGGCGTTTCAAGACACGATCGGCGCCCTCGTTCGGATCGAAGCCGGCCTGCACGACCGGCAAAGTGGTCAGGCTCAGCGCGGCCAGCCAGGGCCGCATGGTCTCCAAGGCCTGCTCGCCATTCGGCAGGCCGGCGGCCTTGGCCGCGTCATCGACGCGCGCCAGATCGCCGGGCGAGAGTTTGCCCGACAGCGGGTGGGCCGGATCGAGGCCAAGGCTCGCGACCAGGGGCTGCATGGTCGCGGGATCGTCATCGGTCAGCTCCAGCCAAAGGTCGCCGCTGTCGCCGAACGCCTGGGCGATCTTGGGCGATTGCCAGTGCGTACCGCTTTTCAGCACATGGATCGTGCCGAACAGATGGATCGTCGATCGCCCGTCCCGGATGACCCACAGCGCCGGCTCGGCCGCAGCCGGCGCTGGTCCCGCTCCGAACAGGCAAAGGGCGAAGCCGGCCGCGGTCAGGCGTTTCAGAAATTCCCGCACCGTAATCTCCGTTCTTCCAATATGGTGACACGATGGGTGAAGTAAGGCATTGTTGCGATGCAGGTGTCGGCACTGCCATGCATCGCAACATGCTTGCCTGTCACGGATTACGGGCCATGTTTCCCGGATGGAAGCAAAGTTTCGCCTCGATCGGAAAGGAAATTTCATACCGTGACCGCGACTGGTGTTTCGATGAGTTCGCTCTTTTTTCTTGCCGTTTTCGCAGCGTTGTTCGTCGCTGCGACGCTGTTGCTGTGAGTTATTCTGACGGGTTGCGCCCGACGCTGAACATGACGTTGGGGATCGCCTCGCGCAGCGTCAGGCGCAGTGCCGGCTCGTCGGTGGACGAAGCTTCCGCCAGAAGTCGCCGCGGATTGCGCTGAACGATGCGCGCATGGGCGCGACCGTCGCGGCCGGCGCCAATTTCGGCAAAGACATCGGCCGCTTTGACCCGCCGCATCTCCTTGCGGAAGGCGGCACCGCCCGGCGCCGTGTCGAGATCATGCGAGCCGAAGGCCGGGGCACCCGGTGCGGCACTGTCTTCCTCCGGCAGCTCCATCTCATGCTCGACCCCGGCGATCGGGCGGGAGCGCGATAGCGTGTGGAAGATCGCGCTGGTCGGCGAGACATCGACCCGGAACTGAATCTCCCAGGTTTCCCCGCGCGAGGCGAGTTCGCCGATCAGCGCGAACATATCGTCGCAATCGATTTCGTGGGTGCAGGTCATAAAGCCGAGGCGGCCATCCTGTTCGACCACGCGGTCGTCTTCTTCGGGAAAACCCAGCGCGTCGAGCGCGTTGGTCATCGCCCGGCTCGACGCCATGAGGATGGCGTTGACATGCATGGGCGCCGGGGGGGCTTCGGGACGGTCGGGGCCGTCGATCGGGCCGGATACTGACATATTCTGGATCTCCTGGGGCGACCATACATCGTCGCCCATCCGCCTTCTATTTAATCGCGCGCGAGGCGGATGCAAACCGATCTGTGCGGATCACCGGAGAAATACGGGCTGTATTGCATGGTGTCGGTGACGCTGAACGGGTTCGATGTGCCGGTGCCCGAGGTGGATGCGACGGCGTGACGGTCGCGCTGGATCGATGGATTTCGCCGGGAGTAGGAACAGGCATTTGGGGAACGCTCCCTCGTCGCAAATCGCTTCGGCCGCCAGCCGAAGCCTCATCCCGCCGCAAGCTTCCGAGGTCGCCCGCCGGGCTTGCCATTGGCCCGGCTTGCCGCCGCTTTGGCGGGGGTCGTCGCCCGGCCGCCTTGCGCACCGAGGCGGGCCGCCATCCATGTCTTGGAACCGAGAAACCCTTCGAGCAGCGCGGGCAGATAAAGGTCGGCGTCCAGCTTGGGAAAATGCAGGCCCTGACCGGATGGGCTGATTTCGATCGGTGCCAGATCCGCTGGCTTTGCCGCTTCCAGCCCGTGAGCGCCACGCGGCGAGAACGCGATGTCGAGTCCGGTATCGAGGCGGATCACCACGCGACCGATCCGCCGGT
>JAXDMU010000336.1:0-2594 GCA_034665905.1 Aliidongia sp.
CCGGGAATTCGACGATCCTACCATCGCCCGGATCTGAGGATCGATTTCGCGACGTCTCCCTTGCGCGTGCAAGGGAGACCGTGATGGTGGTGACGAAACGCGAGGCGACGGGCCGGCGGCCATTATCTCGGCCGCCGCCGCTCGCCCATGCCCACCTGACCAAGCCGTCAAAAACTCGCCGCGTCCAGTTCCATCAGCGTATCGGCACCGGCCTTGATCCGCTCCAACAGAGCAGCCGTCATCGGCATCTCGCGCTCCATCCAGTATTTCGCCAGCACCAGCTTGCGCGTGTAGAATTCCGGATTGCCCTCGCCGGCTGTCAGCTTGGCTTGGGCGATCTTGGCCATCTGCGCCCACATCCAGCCAAGCGAGACGATGCCGAACATCGTCATGACGTCGTAGGACGCCGCACCGGCATGGTCGTAATTCTGCGGTGCGTTCTGCAACAGCCAGCCCGCCGCCTCGCCCAGGCGCCGGTGGCCCTGTTGAAGCGGTGCGATGAACGGGGCCATCGCCGCGTTGCCGTCATGCGCTTTGATGAAGCTATCGATCTTGCCGAAGAACAGAAAGGTGCCGCGGCCGCCCTTGGCGGTCATTTTGCGGGCGACCAGATCGAGCGCCTGGATGCCGTTGGCGCCTTCATAGACCTGATTGATCCGGGCATCGCGCACGAACTGCTCCATGCCGTGCTCGCGGATATAGCCGTGGCCGCCGAAGATTTGCATCGCGGCATTGGTCGCTTCGAAGCCCTTGTCGGTGAAATAGGCTTTGATCACGGGTGTCAGCAGTTGGCACAGATCGTTCGCTTCTTCCCGTTCCTGCGGGTTGGCACCGAATTGTCCGACCGAGAACAGCAACGAAACCCACAACGCCAGCGCCCGCGCGCCCTCGACGAAGGCGCGCGATTCGATCAGCAACCGGCGGACATCGGGATAAACGATGATCGGATCGGCCGGGCCGTCGGGATTCTTGGTGCCGGTCAAGGCGCGGCCGGCCAGTCGCTCCTGCGCATAGGCCCGGCCGTTCTGATAAGCCACTTCGCCGATCGCGACGCCCATCATGCCGACGCCCATGCGCGCGCCGTTCATCATCGCGAACATCCCGGCCATGCCGGCCGAACGCGACGGCTTGGCCGTTTCGCCGCTGGCCTGCCGCCCGGCCAGACGATAGGCCACAGCATCGTCGAAATTCAGCACGCAGGTGGCGTTGCCCTTGATGCCCATCTTCTTTTCGACACCGCCCGTGGTGACGCCGTTGCGACCCAGGACCTTGCCGGTTTCCGGATCGACCAGATATTTCGGCACCAGGAAGAAATTCACCGTTGTCAGATCGTCATGCAGCTTGCCGTCGGCATCGGGGATCTTGGCGATCACCGTGTGCATGATGTTGTCGGTCATGTCGTGATCGCCGCCGGAGATGAAGATCTTGGTTCCGGTCATGCGATAGGTGCCGTCCGGCTGCGGTACCGCCTTGGTCTTCATCCGCTTGAGATCGGTGCCGCAATTCGCCTCGGTCAGACACATGGTACCGGTCCATTCGCCCGAAATCATGCGCGGGACGATATGCTCGCGCATCCACGTCTCGCCGGTTTCCCAGATCGCCGAACAGGCCGCACTAGACAGGCCCGGATACATGGCGAAGGCTTGGTTGGCCGACGATCCCATCTCGCCGAAGGCCAGGGTCACGACCGGCGGCAGGCCGGCGCCGCCCGCGGCTTCCGCCGCGCCCAGCCGGTTCCAGCCCGCCTCGCAGAATTTCTCGAAGGCTTGCCGGAAGCCCTTCGGCGTCCGCACGATGCCATTTTCCAGCGTGCAGCCTTCCTCATCGCCCACCTGGTTGAGCGGCTGAAGCACTTCCTCGAAAAATTTGGCACCGCCTTCCAGGATCGCCCCGGTCATGTCCGGCGTCAGATCGGCAAAGCCGGGCAGGTCGGTGCGCTGCTCGATCTGAAGCAGATCGTGGAACAGGAACAGGAAATCTTCCACGGGCGCTTTGTAACTGGGCATGGCATTCCTCGGTGGAAACAATTGACAATTTTGTCAGTAGCGTAGTCCGGCGCGAGGCCGCGAGTCGAGGGTTTTCATGTCGCGCGATAGGGCAATCGCATCAGGGCAATCGGGTAAATGGGAATTTGAGGAATGTGGCGGGCGTCCGTGCCCGCCTCGCCGGGGACCGTCGACCGCTGCCTGATGGCGTGCCGTTACCGGCGATCGCATGATCTGCGGCCCGATCGGTCGCGGCTTTGCCGCGAGGCGGGCACGGAGGCCCGCCCCATTATCTCAAGCCCGCGCGCTTACGACGATGGAGCCGGCGGCGGCGGGGGTGGCGGCAGGGTGACGGGCGACTTGCCGACAATGTTGGGAAGCTGGCTGCCACTAGCGGGTTGCGGTGTGGTGTCCGACGGCTTGATCGGGTGCGGGGCGGGCGCTTGAGGCGCGGGCTTGTGCCCGGCGACCTGGATGATGGCCGGCACGGCGTCGAAGGCGGGCGGCATGATCAAGGGCATAATGTGCGTCCTTTCGGTTCATATTGATTGCGATTTCGCCATGCTCGCATCGAAGCCCCATTGGGGCGGAGAGGCCGGGAGAGGTGGG
>JAXDMU010000337.1:0-3887 GCA_034665905.1 Aliidongia sp.
AAGCGAGGCCGAGCACGACCGCACCGAACTGGGCGGCCAGCCGCACCGCGATGCCCAGGCTCGCCCGGTCGTCGCGCCAGGATAGGGCGGCCAATCCGACCGCTCCCGCGACCGCGCCCAGCGTGACGAGCGGTGCCATGCCAAGCAGGGCCAGCGCCGCCCAGCACAGTGCCACCACCGGAATGACCGCGAGGCCACCGCCGCGCGGTGTCGGCCGGTCATGACTCGATCGATCATTGGGATGATCGAGGATGCGACGGCGCCGCAGCCACAGCAGGGCGAGGCCGGTTGCGGTGACGCTGGCAAAAAAACAGCCCAGCGTCAGCTCAAGCACGAGGGAGAGGGGCATGGGTCGGCCTCGGGAGCGGCGTTGTCGGCGGCCAGAAGGTACGGGGCGTCTATTGGCGGATCAGGCGGCAGGCAAAGAAACCGTCGATCCCGTCATGATCCGTCAGATGACAGGGCAGCGTCCGCAGATCGCCATCCGGGGTGATGAGTTCGGTCAGGCGGCCCAACTCGGCACCTTCGATCGGCTTACGCGTCACCGGCGCCCCGCGGGACAACAGCTTGGCGATCTGGCGCGGCCCTTCTTCGGGTTCAAGCGAGCAGGTGCAATAAACCAGCGTTCCGCCCGGCTCGAGCATTTCGACGGCGGCGTGAAGCAATCGCTCCTGAACCATCGCCAGCCGCAAAACATCGTCGGGTGTCTTCAGATGGGGCACATCCGGATGCCGCCGGATCGCCCCGGTCGCGGTGCAGGGCGCATCAAGCAGCACGCCCGAAACACGGCTGGACGGTTTCCAGGAGACGGCATCGGCGCACACGGTTTCGACCGTGAGCGACAGGCGTGCGAGATTGCTCTTCATCCGCTCGATACGCCGGGGCGACCGGTCGATCGCCGTGACATTGGCACCGCCGGCCGCGAGCTGTGCAGTTTTGCCGCCGGGTGCCGCGCACAGATCGACGACCCGGCGATCGACCAGCGAGCCGAACAGCTTGACCGGGATCGCCGCCGCCGCATCCTGAACCCACCAGGCACCATCGGTGTAGCCCGGCAGGTTGGCGATGGCGCCCCCGGCGATCCGCCGCAGGGTGCCGGTCGGCAGGATCGTGGCCTCAAGCCGTTCGGCCCAGCCGATCGGATCGCCGTTGACGGTAATGTCGAGCGGCGCTTCGCGCACATGGCTTTCGGCAATGCGCCGGACATTGTCTTCGCCATAGGCATCGGCCCAGGTCGCCCAAAGCCATTTCGGCGTATTGAGGCGGGCGGCGTCCTGGCGTTCGACCAGCGCCGCGCCATCCGAAGACAGGCGGCGGAGAACGGCATTCACCAATCCCTTGTGGCTGGCAAAGCCACGGGAATCGGCGAGATCGACCGTGGTCGCCACGGCTGCGTGGGGCGGCGTGCGCAAAAACAATAACTGGGCGATGCCCAGGCGCAGCATGTCATGGACCTGGGCGGCGCGCGGCGGCAAGGGCGTCATCAGGCAATAGCCGATCAGCGCATCAATCTGGCCGAGGCGGCGCAGGACCGTCGCGACCAGCAACCGCGCAAAAGCCCGATCCCGCACCGAAAGGCTGGAAAGATCGGGCGCTTCCTCAATCGCGTCGTCCAGCGGACGGCGACGACGAAGCACCGAACCCAATAAATCAATGGCCACGCCACGGGCCGAAGCAGCGCCTGTCGAGCTCAGCAAGGTACTATCTGCCATCTTGTCCCATTCGCGGTTACGTGGCCCAACGCTCCGCCGTCAGTGAGGTTCCCAAAATGCCCCAGCATTTCGATTTTATAACACGCTCGATACGAGAGAGCGTCAGCGATTTGCTGCATCCCTCGATTGCGAAAGGTGGGGCTCGATCTTCATGCCGGCCGTTATCGCGTAAAATACTGGCGCCGCGCTACGCCTTTCCTACATATGGGACATATGAACGACGATACCAAGAGCTCCCCCCGCCAGCCCGATCCGCTGCGTCCGCCGCCTCGGCCCGAAACCGGGTCTCCGGCCGAGATTGGCGGTCCTGCCGGTTCGGAACCCACGCGCTATGGCGATTGGGAACATAAGGGTCGTTGCAGCGATTTCTAGAGCGTGATCGTCGGAGGTTCGATCAACCGAAGGCGTGAATCACGCGGAAAAACAAAGAGCTAGAGCGGGAGTCGTGAGCTAAAGCGAACGCATTCCGCTCTAGCGCGTGCGACGAAGCCCTCCTGCGGCCATCCCGCTTCAGGCTTATCAACCACCGAAGGGGGAAATCCATGTTACCTTTCATGCGATGCGATGCAAGCCCCTAACTCGCAACCTCGAGACGTGACGGGAGTCCGGATGCCCGGTTCGCCCGACGCAGCCATGCCGACGCTGCTCGCCGACCGGGGCCGGGCGCAGCAGCGTGATCGGCGGATTTTGCTGTCGATTCTAGCCGGCATGCCGTTTCGCCTGCTTCAGATCGCGAGCGGAATTCTGCTGGTGCCGCTGGCCGTCCGCTATCTGGGCGCCGAGCGCTTCGGGCTTTGGGCGGCGATCACGGCCTTGGCACCGATCATGGCGCTGGCGGACCTCGGGATCGGCAATGGGTTGATCAATACCATGGCCGGAACTATGGCGCGCGACGACACAGTCGCGGCCCGGCGCGCTTCGACATCAAGCTTTGCCGCGGTGGCGGCGATGGCCGCATTGTTGCTGCTGGGATTGGCGGTGTCATGGCGGGCGGTCGATTGGGCCGGGCTGTTCAATGTCACTGGCAGCGCGGCCGCGGCCGATGCAGCGCCCGCCACCTTGGCCTACCTCGCCTGCTGCCTCGCCCTGCTGCCGCTGACGCTGGTCAGCCGGCTTCGGGCGGGATTGCAGGAGTCGTTTGCCAGCAGTGGCTGGGAAGCCGGGGGAGTCGCGGCGGCTCTACTGGGGTTCGTCCTGGCGATCTATCTGCATCGCGGCATGACCCTGTTGCTGATCGCGATCGGTTTGCCGCCGGTCATCGCCGGCATCGGCAACGGCATTTCGCTGCTCTATGGCCAGCCGTGGCTGCGGCCGCGGTGGCGCGACATCGATTTCGCCGCACTGCGGCCGGTGCTCCGGCTGGGATTGCTTTATTTCGTCCTGATGGCGGCGACGGCGCTGGCGAACGCCGCGGACAGCATCGTCGCCATCCGCATGTTCGGCCCGGAAGCGGCTGGCATGATCGGGATTTCCGGCAAAATCTTCGGGGCCGGACAGGCGCTGGTGCTGGCGGCGCTGACCCCGCTTTGGCCGGCCTTCAGCGAGGCGCTGGCCCGGCGCGATGTCGCCTGGGTGCGCCGAACCTTGCTTCTGGCGCTCGCGGCCGGTGCCGGGGGCGGCGGCCTCGTCGCGGTGGGGCTCGCGATCGTGACCAATCCGGCCGTTCATCTTTGGGTCGGGCCGGGCATCACGGTTCCGCCCTCGCTGTTGATCGCCAACGCCCTGTGGCTGACCCTGATCGGTACCGGCAACGCCTTCGGCATGCTGCTGAATGGCGCCGGGATCGTGCGGCTTCAGATCGTCGCCGCCTTGAGCTATAGCGGGCTCGCCTTTGCGCTGAAGCTCTATCTGCCGCATTATTTCGATGCCGCCGGCATCGTTTGGGCCACGGTCATCGCTTATGGTGGAATCGTCGTGCCGCTTTATGCTCGCGCGGCCTTTCGCCACGTACGAGTGGTCCGGCCGGTGTGACGGTCAGAAATTTCCCGGTTTTGTGAAGATTTGATGAAGGGCGGAATAATCGCCGGTGGAAGAACGGTCTCATTGCACCGGGCGTTGCGTAACCGGCCTGTCCTGTCGCGCACCGCACCCGCCCACCCAAGCCACGCGCTGTCGGCGCCATCAAATCGGGGATAGCCCATTATTTTACAATCCAGGTACCGGACATTGAAAGTT
>JAXDMU010000338.1:0-3337 GCA_034665905.1 Aliidongia sp.
CGTGCTGGTGTTCCTGACCGGCGTGTTGATCGGCAGTTCGTAAGCGCGACCGGCGATGACGCCGCTCGTCCGGCTCGGCCGCGGGCTGCTCGATCTGGTGCTGCCGCCGCGCTGCATCCTGTGTCAGACGCGGGTCGAGGCGACCGGCACGCTCTGTGCGGCCTGCTGGCGCGGCGTCAATTTCCTGGGCGAGCCATGCTGCGGCTGTTGCGGCGTGCCATTCGCCTTCGATACCGCGCCGAACCAGAGCGCCGCGGCGATCCTGTGTGCCGGCTGCCTCGCCCGACCGCCGCGCTTCGACCGGGCGCTCAGTGTTTTTGCGTACGACGATCATTCGCGCCGGCTGGTGCTGAGCCTGAAGCATGGCGACCGGCTGCAAAGTGTCCCAGCCTTCGGCCAATGGCTCGCCCGCGCCGGGGCGAAACTCCTGGCCGAAACCGATCTGGTGGCGCCGGTGCCGCTGCATTGGACCCGGCTCTGGCGTCGGCGCTACAACCAATCGGCCTTACTGGCGCACGCCGCCTGCACCGCCTGGCGCCGCCAGGGACATCCCGGCCCGGTCCTGATCCCCGACCTGCTGATCCGCGGCCGCCGCACGCCGTCCCAGGGCCACCGGACGCGCATCCAGCGGGCGGAGAATGTCCGGGGCGCGTTCCGGGTGCGGGGCAAGGTCGATGTCACGGGCAAAAGCGTGCTGGTGATCGACGACGTGCTGACCTCGGGCGCCACGGTCGAAGAATGTGCCCGCGTGCTGCGCCGGGCCGGCGCGGCGCGGGGCTATGTGCTGACGCTGGCGCGGGCGGTGCGGGTGGAGTGAGGCGGGCGCCGCCGGTCGCGGCGGAATAGCCGCTTCGCCCAGCAAACAGCGATTGGCAACCGCACCCGTCCGCCTTATATCGGTAACAGGTGGGATGTTTCGGGAGCGGCGGCCGTGGCTCGGATAGAAGTATATTCCTCGATTTTTTGTCCCTATTGCGCACGGGCTCAGGGGCTCTTGGAAAGCAAGGGGGTTGCCTTCGAGACGATCGATGTGCTGGCGCAGCCTGATCGGCGGCCCGAGATGGTCGAGCGGGCCGGCGGGCGGACATCGGTGCCGCAGATCTTCATTGACGGCGAACATATCGGCGGGTGCGACGATCTCTACGCGCTCGATCAAGCCGGCGGATTGGACGGCAAGCTCGCCTCCTGACCCGACCCCAAGGAGAGTTTCATGGCGGAGCGTGTCACGGTCGCGTGCGTTCAGGTCTCGGCCGGGCCGGAGGTCGAGCCCAATATCGCGGCGACCGCGACGCTGATCCGACGCGCCCGCGATGCCGGGGCCGAGTTCATTTTGACGCCCGAAGTGACGCTGATGATCGAACCAAGGCGCGAACCCAAATTCGCCAAGGCCGAGGATGAGCAGGCGCCGCACGGCATCGCGGCGTTTCAGGCGCTGGCGCGCGAGACCGGGGCGTGGCTGCTCGCCGGCTCGCTGGTCGTGCGGATTCCGGGTGAGGATCGGCTGGCCAACCGGTCCTATCTGTTCGATCCGCACGGCGCCATCGTCGCGCGCTACGACAAGATCCATATGTTCGACGTCGATCTGGCCGGCGGCGAGCGCTATCGCGAATCGTCGCAATTCCGGCCGGGCGAGCGGGCCTCGCTGGCCGACACGCCGTGGGGCAAGCTCGGCATGAGTGTGTGCTACGATCTGCGCTTTCCCGCACTCTATCGAGCACTGGCGCAGGCGGGTGCGCGGATGCTCAGCATTCCATCGGCCTTTGCCGTGCCGACCGGCGAAGCGCATTGGCACACGTTGCTGCGCGCGCGGGCGATCGAAACCGGCTGTTTCGTGCTGGCGCCGGCCCAGACCGGGATTCATCAGGGTGGCCGGCGGACCTACGGCCATTCACTGATCGTCGATCCCTGGGGGGCCGTGCTGGCCGATGGCGGCGCGGATGTCGGATTCGTCACGGCCGAACTCGATCTGGCGCGCGTCGAAGAAGCGCGGCGCGCGGTGCCCTCGCTGTCCCAGGACCGGCCCTGGCTCGCCCCGGACGGCGGTTAGCATGATCCTTTACGAACTCAAATGCCCGTCCGGGCATGTTTTCGAGGGTTGGTTCCGCAGTAGCGATCTCTATGAGGAGCAGCGGGAAGCGGGCGAGATTGCCTGCCCGGTGTGCGGCACGTCCGATGTCGTCAAGGCGCCGATGGCGCCGCGTCTGGTCCGATCGGACAGATCGCCGCAGCCCGAGCCGGCCGAACAGATGGCGCTGCTGCGCGGGCTGCGCCGGGCGGTCGAGACCAAATGCGAGGATGTCGGCGACCGATTTGCCGAGGAAGCCCGAAAGATTCATTACGGCGAGACCGATCCGCACGGCATCTATGGTCAAACCTCGGAGTCGGAGGCGGAAGCGCTGGCCGAGGAAGGGATCGCGTTCGGACGCATTCCCTGGGTACCGCTCGCCGACAATTGACGGCTGGGCGAGGGCGTAGGGCCAATTGTCCGCAATCGCACCATTCCCCGAGAATCCATTTGCGCCGTCGAGGATGACGGGCTAGGACTAGGCGACCGGGCGGGCCAGCCTGTATCGGTGAATTTCCTTGGTTTCGGGCGGGTTTTCCGGTGCCGGCGTGATGGGGTTGCGGGATCGGGATGAGAGGCTTGAGGCGGCGGCCGGATTGTCGGGTTGCCAAGGCGCCGCGGATTCTAGCCGGAGCATCCTTTCGCGACACCGGTTCAAGCGTACCGAAGGGTGAAGGATCTGATCCGGTGGGGACCGGCGGCATCGTTGCATTCGCTCGGTGCTCGCGGGAGATTGAGAAAAGCGGGGTCGGCGGTGCCGACACCAGATAATATAGCGGGAATCGAGTAGATACTCATGTTCGGATCACTTTTGGGTTGGTTGTCCGCCGATATGGCGATCGACCTCGGTACGGCCAATACGCTGGTTTACGTCAAGGGCCGCGGCATCGTGCTGAACGAGCCGTCGGTCGTCGCCATCGCCAGCGTCAAGGGCAAGCGCCACGTGCTGGCGGTTGGCGACGAGGCGAAGCTGATGCTCGGCCGCACGCCGGGAAATATCCAGGCGATCCGGCCGCTGCGCGACGGCGTCATCGCCGACTTCGAAGTCGCGGAAGAAATGATCAAGCATTTCATCCGCAAGGTTCACAACCGACGCAGCTTCGCCAGCCCGCAGATCATCATCTGTGTGCCATCGGGCTCAACCGCGGTCGAGCGCCGGGCGATCCAGGAATCAGCCGAGAGCGCCGGGGCCCGACGCGTGTTTTTGATCGAGGAACCGATGGCGGCGGCGATCGGCGCCGGCCTGCCGGTCACCGAACCGACCGGGTCGAT
>JAXDMU010000339.1:0-5409 GCA_034665905.1 Aliidongia sp.
GGGGCGGCCCCGGCGAGGCGGGTCGCGAGCTTGCTGCCGAGATATGCTTCGATCACCGCGCCATTCTCGCGGATTTCGCGCGGGTTGCCCTCGGCGATGACCCGGCCGAAATTGAGCACGGTGATGCGGTCGCACAACTTCATGACGAAATGCATGTCATGCTCGACCAGCAGCAGCGTCGTGCCGCGCGCCCGCACGCGGTGCAGCAAGGCCGCGAGATCGGTGGTTTCCGCGGGGTTCATCCCCGCGGCCGGCTCGTCGAGCAGCAGCAGCTTGGGGGCAGAAGCGAGCGCACGGGCAATCTCCAGCCGGCGTTGATCACCATACGAGAGTTCATCGGCCCGGCGCTCGGCCTCAGCGGTGAGCCCGACCAGATCGAGTAGTTCGAACGCCGCGGTCTTGGCCACGCGTTCGGCCAAATTGCGGGAATGCTGGCCGCACAGTGTGTTTTCCAGCACGCTCATCTCGCTGAACAGCCGGATGTTCTGAAAGGTCCGGGCCAGCCCGGCGCGGGTGCGGGCATGCGGGGCCAAGCGGTCGAGCCGGATGCCGTCGAGCGTGATCTGCCCGGCATCGGCCGCGGTCAGCCCCGAGATCAGATTGAAGCAGGTGGTCTTGCCGGCACCGTTCGGCCCGATCAACCCATGGGCGGCACCCGGTTGGACGGCGAAGCTCACGCCATCGACGGCGACGACACCGTTGAAGCGTCGGCCGAGCCCGACGATGTCGAGCAAGGGCGCGCTCACCGCGCCCGCCCGATGCGCCAGGCGAGCAAGCCGCGCGGCATGAACAGCACGGCGAGCACGATGATCAGCCCGTTCATCACCAACCGGAAATCATGCAGCGGCCGCAACAACTCGGGCAGAGTCGTGAGGATGACTGCCCCCAGCACCGGCCCGAAGGGCGAGCCGATACCGCCGAGCAGTGCGAAGCTCAGAATCGTCACGGCGGCGTCGAAGCCGAATTCGCCGGGCGCGATCGAGGTCGAGCTATGGGCGTTGAACGCACCGGCCAGACCGGCGAGCGCCGCCGAGACGACCAGGGCGCCCAGCTTATAGCGCGCCAGATCGATGCCCATGACCGACGCGGCGATCTCGTCCTGGCGCATCGCGTCCATCGCGCGGCCGATGCGTGTGCGGCAGAGGAGGGTGAGTGCGCCCAATGCCGTGGCGAGCGTGCCGTAGATCCACAGAAACCCGGCCCGTTCGGGAATGCCGGACAGGCCGAGTGCACCGCCGGTGAAGTCGGCATTGACATAGAAAACCCGTAGCACCTCGCCGAAGCCGATCGTGGCGAGAGCGAGATAAACCCCGGAAAGCCTCGATGTCGGGCGGCCGATCAGCAGGGCCGCGACGGCGGGAAGGGCCGCGGCGGCGGCGAGTGCCAGGGGAAACGGCCAGCCGAGCCGACTGGTCAGCAAGGCCGAGCCATAGGCGCCGATCCCCATGAACGCGGCCTGACCGAGCGATAGCTGGCCGATCGCCAGCACGATATAAAGGCTGAGCGCCAGCAGCCCATTGATGCCGATCGTGTCAATCAGGCTCTGATAGGTCCAGAGGAAATCGTCGATCATGACGGATCAGGCCCGCCGGATCGTGCTGCGGCCGAACAGCCCGTCTGGTCGCAGCCACAGGGTCAGCACGAGCAGGACGAAGCCGACGGCATCCTTGAGCGTCGAGGCGAGATAGCCCGCGGTCAGCACTTCGAGCACGCCCAGCAGCAACCCGGCGACCAGCGCGCCGCCGATATCGCCGAGCCCGCCTATGATGATGACGGCGAAGCCCTTCAGCATCATCGCCTCACCCATATATGGCTGAATGGCGTTGTAATTGAGCCCGATCAAAACGCCCGCAGTGCCGCCGAGCGCGCCCGAGGCGAAGGAGACGAAGGCGACGACCCGTCCGGCATCGACCCCCATCATCTGCGCCGCGCCGGGATTCTCGGCCAGGGCGCGGATCGCGAGGCCGAGCCGCGTGCGGCGCAGCAGATAAAGCAACCCGCCGACCATGATGAATGTCGTGATCAGGATCAGCATTTGCGTGCCGGAGATCCGCAAGCCGCCGGCCTCGATCGCGGTGCCGGCGAGGCCGGGCGGAAAGCGGCGGATTTCGGTGCCGAGCGCCGCGGTCATCACCGCGTAGAGCAACAGCGTCGCGCCGAGCGTTACCATCAGCGAGGCCAGTTCGGGCGCCTGGGCGCGGCGCAGCCGGGTCAGCAACAGCGCGTCCAGCAACACCGCCAGCAGGCCGGTCGCGAGCGCCGCCGCCGGCAGCGCCAGCCACAGGGTGGGGGCGATATTCCGGGTGAAGGCCAGCGCGATCAGCGCCCCGGCCGAGAAATAGACGCCGTAGGTCAGATTGATCACGCGCAGCACGCCGAACATCAGCGTGAAACCCAGCGCGAACAGTGCGTAGGTTGCACCGACGATCAGGCCGTTGAGCATCTGCTGGGCGAGCATCGCCTTCGACTATTCCAGAATGCGGAATGTGCCGCCCTTCATCTCCAGCACCACGACCCCGGAACTGTCGGCCGGGTCGCGGTTGTCGGTGAAGGCGAACGGGCCGGTCACGCCGTCGAGTTTGACCTTGATCAGGCTCTGCGCGATCTTTTCCGGATCGGCCGCACCGGCCGCATCGACTGCTGCCGCCACGATGTGCAGCGCGTCATAGGCTTGCGCCGCGAACTGATCGGGGTCTTCCTTGAATTTGGCGCGGTATTCGTCGACGAATTTCCGGTTGGCCGGGTCGGCCTTGCCGATGAACCACGGGCTGCCGACCAGCGTCCCATCGGCCGCCTCACCGGCGATCTGGCCCAGCACCGGCGAGTTGAAGCCATTGCCGCCGATGAACCGGATCTCGGGCGGAAAACCCTGCGCCCGCGCCTCCAGCAAAATGCCCGACGCCGCCTCGACCAGCGCCGAGACGACCACGGCATCCGGGTGAAGGCTCTTGATCTTGGTCAGTTGCGCCGAGAAATCCGTATCCTTGGCCCCGAAGCTTTCTGTTGCCAGGGTCTCGATGCCGAGCTTATCCAGCGCCGCCTTCATCACCTCAAAGCCGGATTTGGTGAAGGCGTCGTCGTTGCCGTAAAGCAAGGCCACCTTCTTGATGCCGAACTTCTTCTGCGCCGCCCGCAGCGTGACGGGCACGACATCGGCCTCGGGCAGCGAGGTGCGGAAGACATAGGGACCGATCGCGGTGATGCCGTTGGCCGTTGTCGAGGTACCGAGGATCGGGACATGGCGCTCATTGGCGATCGGGGCGACTGCGAACATCTCGGTCGAGAGTGTCGGCCCCAGGATCATCGGCACCTTATCACGACCGATCAACGCGCGCGCGGCATTCACCGCCTGCTCCTTGGCGCCGGCCGAATCCTCGAATTGCAGCGCCAGTTTGCGACCGCCGATCACGCCGCCCTTGGCGTTGATATCGTCGAGCGCCAGCTGAAAACCCTTCATGATCGGCACGCCGTAGCGACTGGCCGGACCGGTCAGGATCTCGATCGCGCCGAGCGTGACCGGTTCGGTCGGCTCGGCCCGCGGGGTGCCGGCCGCTGCAATCAGCGTCAAGGCTGTCAGCCCGACCCGCTTCAATCCGTTCATCGCGCCCCCCGATTGCCGTTTTGCGGGGTTCAATCCCCCGCTCTTCATAGCGCTCGTGGTGACAGGGCGCCAGCGATGGTTGGCGCAGATCGTCGTAACCGATCCTGCGTTCACATCACGCGATCGCGGCCGTATCGGTGAAGATCGATAGCGAGCCGACCGGGTGCAGTCGAGCGGCCGGCAAGGTCTCGTCGCCGCGGCGAAGCCGGGCCAGGATCGCACGCTTTTCCTCGCCTTCGACCAGAAAGGCCGCGTGCCGGGTGCTTTCGAGCGCCGGATAGGTCAGGGTGATGCGCGCCTCCGCCTTGATGCCGACCACGGGGACGACCCAGCGCCTCCGCTCCAGGAGCGCCGTGCTGCCGGGAAACAGTGAGGCGGTATGCCCGTCGGCCCCAAGGCCCAGCAGCGTAACGTCGAACAATGGATGGGCCGGGTCGAGGGTGGCGCCGCCATAGAAGGATTGCAGCGTATCCTCGTAAGCCGCCGCCGCCTGCGCCGGGCCGGCCAGGCGGGTCGGGATCGGATGGATATTGCCCATCGGAATCGGCACCAGATTCAGCAGCGCCTCGCGGGCCATGCGATAATTGCTGTCGGTGCTGTCGGGTGGCACGCAACGCTCGTCGCCCCAGAACCACTGCGTGCGTAGCCAGGGGAACGCGGTATCGTAGGGGGCGGTAGCCAGCAGCCGATAAAGCCGGCGCGGCGTCGCGCCGCCGGACAGGGCGACGGCGAAAACACCATCGGTTTCGTTCGCAAGGGCGAGGAGCCATTCGGCGACCCGTCGGGCAAGCAAATCGGGATCGGGCAGGATTTCGAGCGTAGCATCGCGGGCGCGGGTCATGGCGCAGCCTCTTAAAGGAGGAATTTCCTTACCGCTTTGGCAAAACCGTCATTTTCGTTGCTGTCCGTTACCGTGCTCGCCTGCGCCTTGACCGCCTCGCCGGCATTGCCCATGGCGATGGAGAAGCCGCTTTTGCGGAACATCGGCACGTCGCTCGGCATGTCGCCGATCGTGGCGACCTGCTCGGGCGCAAGGTTCAGGCGTTGACACAGGCTCGCGACAACCGCGCCCTTGTTGGCGCGCGGGTGGGTCACGTCGAGAAAATACCGTTGTGATCGCATGACGCTCGCCTTGTCACCCAGAAGGTCCGCCGCCAATTTTTCGCAGGCGGCGACTCGGTCGAATTCGTCTGAGACACCGGTGATTTTCATTACCCGCGTCAGATCGGCATCCGAAAATGTTGCGACCGGCCGCGGCTCGAACTGAAGCGTCGATTCCTCGCGCGCCACATGGGCCGCGTTCCGGTTGCGGACCAGCCATTCGGTCTCAGTGTAGACCCAAACATCAAGCCCTTGCTCCAACAGAAACGCCACCGTATTTCGAGAAGTTCCAGGGTCGAGCGGATAACTTTCGAGCACGGAAAGGTCGGGATTGACGATCATCCCCCCATTGAAGCCGGCGATCGGATCACGCAGATCCAGTGGTGCAATCAGCATGTGCAATCCCCGCGGTGGGCGGCTGCTGACGAGGGCCAGCGCAATGCCGGCGTGTCGCAGTTCGCGGCAGGCGGCGATCGCTTCGGATGTCAGAATTTTGTCGCCGGTCACCAAAGTGCCGTCCACATCGGCCAGCAGCAGGCGGATCGGCCGCCGGGTCACGGCTTGCCTGTGGGGCGAATCGGACGCCAGACCCGGCCGCCGTCGCGTGCCAGCAACCGATCGGCCGCCTGCGGGCCGTCGCCGCCGGATTCATAACCGGCCGGATCGTCCGGCCCGGCCGCCCAGGCATCCAGGACCGGCTGCACCAC
>JAXDMU010000340.1:0-8611 GCA_034665905.1 Aliidongia sp.
AAACACCACCGAGCCGATCGCCACCAGAATCAGTACATACGCGATAGCCATCCCGAATTTATCCTTGTTGCCGAAGGATAAGGAAATGAACTAAAAGGCGATTGTTCCTGCCGTTCCCCTAAATTTCCCAGCGCAATCGACGGTCAGCGCCACGCTCAGCCGTCGATTGCCGGGCGGCAACTACGAAACGCTAAGTTGCCCCCCGCAGTTCCAGCAAAGAGAAAATATTTAAATCATTGAAGGCCCTTACTATCTCCTTGTCAAGATCCCGAAGCGGTCGGCAGCGATTCCTGGAAGAAACCAGTGGAGTGAGCCTCCACGCCCAGCGCACATCCCGTGTTACGAGCCGATGCCGGTTCGCCCCCATTCAGGTGGTCCTGAACCGTGCAGCGTCCTGCGAACCGCCGGTCGCGTCACCGGCGCTGTAGGAACGGGCTCCGGTTCCGGCCAATCGACCATCCTGGACGATCAGGTATTCGTCGCGGATCGGGCGACCCTCGAAGAAACATTCGAGAATCTCTCGCGTCCCGGCGGCGTAGCGCGCCTGCGCGGACAGGCTGGTACCCGAGATATGGGGCGTCATCCCCTCATGCGGCATGGTGCGCCAAGGATGGTCGCCCGGTGCCGGCTGGGGGAACCAGACATCGCCGGCATAGCCGGCCAACTGGCCGGATTCCAGTGCCTGCACCACGGCGTCACGATTGACGATCTTGCCCCGCGCGGTATTCACCAGATAAGCCCCGCGCCTCATTTTCGCCAGCAGGGCGGCGTTGAACAAATTCTCGGTCTCCGGGTGCAGCGGGCAGTTGATGGTGACGACGTCGCAGACCTTGATCATGTCGGCAACATTGTCATGCCAAGTCAGATTGAGTTCCCGCTCGACGGCCTCGGGCAAGCGGTGGCGATCAAAATAGTGCAGATGCACGTCGAACGGCCGCAACCGGCGCAGGACCGCCAAGCCGATCCGTCCGGCCGCAACCGTCCCGACATGCATGCCTTCGACATCATAGGAACGCGCCACACAATCCGCGATGTTCCAGCCGCCCTTGCGCACCCAATCATGCGACGGCAGGTAATTGCGCACCAGACCGAGGATCATCATCACGACATGCTCGGCAACGCTGATCGAATTGCAGAAGGTCACCTCCGCCACGGTGATTTTGCTGTTGATCGCCGCTTGCAGATCGACGTGATCCGACCCGATGCCCGCAGTCACGGCGAGTTTCAGCTTCGGTGCCTTCGCGATGCGTTCGGCCGTCAGATAGGCGGGCCAGAAGGGTTGCGAGATGACGACCTCGGCGTCGACCAGCTCGCGTTCGAACCGGCTGTCCGGGCCATCCTTGTCCGAGGTCACCACCAGCCGGTGGCCCTGGCTCTCCAGAAAGGTGCGCAGACCCAGTTCACCGGAGACGCTGCCCAGGAGCTGGCCGGGCGTGAAATCGACCGCCTTGGGCGACGGCATGGTCTGGCCGTCCGGATAGCGGGCGATTTTTGGAAGAGCGTCTCGCGCATAGGTACTGGGATACCCATCGATCGGGTCGTCATAGAGAACGCAAACGACTTTTGCCATCGCAAACTCCTCGCAGGCTAAACCCTGGGGAGAAAACACCGACTGAGCTTGGGGGAGAACGCTGCCCTCGCAGCGTCTTCCGCCCGCAGCGGGTGCGATCCTCAGGGAACCGTACTCTCGCTACCGGACAGTCTACGCTCTTTCAGTGCGGCGCGGCGGTCAAATATCGGACATCTTAGACCGCCACTTATTCCACTCACGCCCCTTCCGGATCCTCCAGCGTCACCGTTTCAGTGTCGTAATCATAGGCGTAAAGTTCCGCGTGCCGGCCCCAATTGATCACCGTATCAAGCACATTGGCGGCATCATCCTCTTCGAGATGATCTTCCAGTTCGGCCAGGAACCGTGCGGCCGGGGCGCGGTGGTTGGGGCGTTCTTCCAGCACCTTGCGGATATGCGCGGCGAGCGGGATGTGGGCCCTCAGTTGCTCGGCCAGGATCTGCTTGCGTGACAGCAGGTTGGCGTCGCCATAAACGCGGCCGACCGGCGTCAGCGCGATATCGCCGTGATCGACATTGGCAAAGCCCAGGAGATGCAGCGCCTCGATCAGCGGGAACAGTTCATCGACGTCCAGGCTCTGATATTCAGCCAGCGCCGGCAAATCGGCATTGCCGTCGAAGCGGCTTTCCATCAGCGTCTCGATCAAGCCGGCGAGCTGCTGCACCGGTGCGTCGGGCAGGCGGTAGCCCAGCGAGATCTGGTCGGATTTGATGCCGCGCTTGCCGATATGGCCGGTGGTCAGATGGCCGTAGACCTCGTCGACGATCTTGCGGAATTCCGGACTGTTCCAATCGCGCGGGCGCGGCAGATTCACCGGAATCTCGACCTGGATGCGGCCGGGATTCGATGTGAAGATGATGATGCGGTCGGCCATCTCGACCGCTTCCTCGATGTTGTGCGAGACGACCAGGATGCTCTTGGTCGGGATGCGCTTTTCCGCCCAGAGATCGGTCAGATCGCCACGCAGCGTCTCGGCGGTCAACACGTCGAGCGCCGAGAACGGCTCGTCGAGCAGCAGGACTTCGGGATTGATCACCAGTGCCCGAGCAAAGCCGACGCGCTGGCGCATGCCGCCCGACAATTCCTTAGGGTACGCCGATTCGAAGCCGTCGAGGCCAATGAGATCGATCGCGGCGAGTGCCCGCTTGCGCCGCTCGGCCGCCGGCAGGCGCTGCGCCTCCAGCCCCAGCTCGACATTGCCGAGCACGGTGAGCCACGGAAACAGCGCGAAGCTCTGAAACACCATGCCGACACCCTGGAGCGGCCCGGTCACCGCCTCGCCCTTATAGGTGACGCCGCCGCCGGTCGCCGGGATGAGGCCGGCCAGGATGCGCAGGAAAGTCGATTTGCCCGAACCGGATTTGCCGAGGCAGCCGACGATCTCGCCGGATTTCAGCGTGAAATCGATATCCTCGAGCACGGCCCGCCCGCCGACATCGCCGCCGCGGAACACTTTCTTGACGCCGGAGGCGACCATTACGGCTTGCCCGTCCATCGCTTCTCTCCTCAGTCGAGCCGCAGCTTTTCGGCCGCCAGATTATACAGCCGCCGCCAGAGCAGGCGATTGAACAGAATGACATAGATACACAAAATGCTCGTGCTGAGCACGATGCGCGGAAAGTCGCCGGACGATTTGACCTGTGAGAAATAGGCACCGATGCCGGTGGCGGTCAGTGTAGTGCCGCCCGACTGCACGATTTCGGCGACAATCGAGGCGTTCCACGACCCGCCCGCGGCGGTCAGAGCGCCGGTCACATAGGCCGGAAAAATCCCCGGCAGGATCACCCGCCGCCACCACAGCCAGCGCCGCACCCCCAGATTCTGCGCGGCATAATGCAGTTCGGACGGGATCGCCATGGTGCCGCCAATGACGTTGAACAAAATGTACCATTGCGTGCCCAGAATCATCAGCGGGCTCAGCCACATATCGGTATTGAGCGCGTAACGCAGGATGAGCGCCACCGCGAAGGGAAAGAACAGATTGGTCGGAAACGCCGCGAGAAACTGAATGACCGGCTGAACCGACTGGGCAAGCTTCGGCCGCAGCCCGACCCAGACCCCGATCGGCACCCAAATGATCGAGGCGAGTGCGATCATGACGATGACCCGCACCGACGTGGCGCCGCCGAGCAGTGCGACATATTCAATCTCGTGCAACGGCACGCTGTCCGTGACGTATTTGACGAGCGCCCAGGCGGCATAGAGCGCCCCACCGGCGAAGCCGACATTGACCGTCCAATCGACGATCTGCGACGTCTGGCCGCCTTCGATCGGCTTGGTCTTGCCAGGCGGCAGAATCAGGCGAAGCAGCCCGATCCAGACATTCGAGATCGCCTCGAACACCGCCTCCAGCAGATCGAACACCCGCGCCCGCTGCAACGCGATGAGGAACCAGGGCCGTTCCAGCTCGTCCTCGCCGCTCATCTCGTTCTTGAATTTCTGCGACCACGTCAGCAGCGGCCGGAACAGCAACTGGTCGGACATCAGGATCACGATCAGCATGGCGATGACCGCATAGAGGATCGCCCACAAATCGCCCTGATCGTTGGCCACCTTGATGTAGGAACCGATGCCCGGCAGGGTGATGTCGTTGTTGTCGACCGTGAAGGCTTCAGAGGCGACGACGAAGAACCAGCCGCCCGAGACCGACATCATCATGTTCCACACCAAACCCGGCATGGCGTAGGGCACTTCGAGCCGCCAGAAGGTCTGCATCGGCGTCAGGTGATACATCCGCGCCGCCTCTTTCAGCTCGCCCGGCACGGTGCGGAAGCTCTGATAGAGGCTGAAGGTCATGTTCCAGGCCTGACTGGAGAAGATCGCGAAGATCGCGGCACATTCGACACCGAGCAACTGGCCGGGAAAGAGGCGGATGAACGGCACGACGGCAACCGCCTCGAATGCCAGGATCGGCAACGATTGCAGAATGTCCAGGATCGGAATCAGCATCTTTTCCGCCTGCCGGCTCTTCGCGGCGAGGGCGGCATAGACCACGCTGAAGACGAGCGAGACGATGAGTGCCACCGCCATGCGCAGCACGGTGCGCATGGCGTATTCCGGCAGATGGGACGGATCGAGCGAAATCGGAATCTGATCGCCCAGCTGAAACGGCCCGGCCGCCTGTTCGCCGCTATAGGCCATGAGGGCGATGAAGCCCAGCACGATGGGCAGCGCCACCGCGTCCCAGCCGTTCGGGCGCAGCCGGGACAGCCACGCAACATTCGCTTGCCCCCATGCGCGCTGCATCGGTTCTCTCCCGCCGGTCTTTCAGGACGATGGGTGGTGAGTAACCCACTCGGCAGGGCGAACGAAACCAAAAAACGCCGATCCGACCGAGACTTGGAAATAAACCCGAAAATCAGGCGTGAAACGGTATCGGCATTGCGCTTTAGCGACAATGAGCGCCGTTGCGAGGCCGGGGCCGATAATGCTAGCGTCCGCCTCGCCGTGTCATGGGGTGCCCTGGGGATCCGCCTCAAGGCTGAGATCACACCCATAGAACCTGATCTGGGTCATGCCAGCGAAGGGATTGCACGAGATGCCGAGCGCTTCTCATTTGGATTCAAGAGTTTCACGGCCTTCGGTCGCCATCGTCGGCGGCGGCGTCATCGGCCTGTCGATCGGCTGGCGGTTGCGCCAACTCGGCTGCATGGTCACGGTGTTCGAACGCGGCGAGACCGGCCGGGGCGCGTCCTGGGCCGCGGCCGGCATGCTCGCGGCCGGGATCGAGGCCGAACCGACCGAGGAAAAGCTGTTCGAACTGGGCCGCTACAGCCAATCGCTCTGGCCCGGCTTCGCCGCCGAGCTGGAGACAGCGGCCGCAATCGGCATCGGCTATGACGCGACCGGCATGCTGGTTTGCGCCTTCACCCGCGATCAGGCGGAGAAGCTGCGCCGCGGCATCGAATTCCAGAGCCGGCTGGGCGGGGAATTTGAGTGGCTGACCGGCCGGGCCGCGCGCGAGATCGAGCCGGCACTGTCGGCCAACCTCGTGGCCGCAGTGCTTAGCCGGCACGATCATCAGGTCGATAACCGGCTGGTGACGACGGCCCTCGATATCGCGTTCCGCCGCGCGGGCGGCACCTTGCTGCGCGGCGAAGCATCGCTCGACATTGTGGGCGGCCGGGTGCGCGGCGTCGTCACTGGCGAAAAGCGCCATCCCGCCGACATCACCGTGCTCGCCGCCGGCGCCTGGAGCCGCCTCGTCGCCGGCCTGCCCCCCGACGCCATGCCGCCGGTGCGGCCGATCAAGGGTCAGATGCTGGCGCTCACCATGCCGCCGGGCGCTCCGCTGATCCGCCACACCGTCTGGGGTGCCCAATGCTATCTGGTGCCGCGCGCCGACGGCAGGCTGCTGGTCGGCGCCACCACAGAGGAGCGCGGCTTCGATGATGCGATCACAGCCGGCGGCATGCTGGGACTGCTCGACGATGCGTGGCGCACGCTGCCCGGCATCGAGGATCTGCCGATCCAGGAAAGCTGGACCGGCCACCGGCCGGGCTCGCCGGACGACATGCCGATCCTCGGTCCCTGTCCGGTCGAGGGACTCGTGCTGGCGACCGGCCATCACCGCAACGGGTTTCTGCTGACCCCGGCAACGGCGGCGCTGATCGCGGATTATATTCTGAACGGCCGGTCGGATGCGCGGATGGCGCCGTTTTCCCTGGATCGTTTCGGGAGTGCAAGGAAATGACCGAAGCCCGCATCAAGGTCAACGGCACAATTCTGCCCTGGCACGACGCCACCATCTCGGCTCTGCTGGCCGAGCACGGCATCGACGCGACGACGCGCGGCGTCGCGGTCGCCCGCAACGGTGCGCTGGTACCGCGCGCCCGCTGGGTCGAGACCGCGCTGGCCGCGGGTGACGAAATCGAGATCATCAAAGCGATGTCGGGCGGCTGAGGGAAGCGAGATGAACCAGGACTATTTCGAGATCGCCGGCACGAAGATCGCCTCGCGGCTGCTGATGGGCACCGCCGGCTATCCCAATCAAACGGCGCTGCTGGCGGCGCTGGAGGCGGGCGGTGCCCAGATCGTCACCGCCTCGGTGCGGCGGATCAGCCTCGATGGCTATGGCGAAAGCCTGATCGATGCGCTCGGCACCGGCTTTCACCTCCTGCCGAACACGGCCGGCTGCGCCACCGTACGCGACGCGGTACTGACCGCGGAACTGGGGCGCGAGGCGCTCGGCACCAACTGGGTCAAGCTCGAACTAATCGGCGACCGTGAAACGCTCTATCCCGATGTCGAGCAATTGCTGAAGGCGGCGGAAGAGTTGGTGGCGCTGGGCTTCGCGGTCTTTCCCTATACCAACGACGACCCGGTGACGGCGCGCAAGTTGGTCGATCTGGGCTGTGCCGCAATCATGCCGCTGGGCTCGCTGATCGGCTCGGGCATGGGGATCGCCAATCCGCAGGCGATCGAGCGGATCTGCACGCGCTCGCCGGTACCAGTGATCCTTGATGCCGGGATCGGCACCGCATCCGATGCGTGCCTCGCCATGGAACTGGGTTGTTCGGCGGTCCTGCTCAACACCGCCATCGCCAAGGCCGAAGCCCCGGTCGCGATGGCCCACGCCATGCGCCACGCGGTCGAAGCCGGCCGCCTCGCCCGCACCGCCGGCCGCATTCCAAAACGCGACTTCGCCGAACCGTCGAGCCCGCAATTGGGGCTGATTGGGTCTTAACCCGCCATCGCAGCCGGCGTCGGGGTGGACGCATCCACCCGGCGCAAGCGCTTTTCGCCGAGGAACAGCAGGATCGGCGAGGCGATGAAGATCGAGGACAGCGTGCCGACGAAGATGCCGAACACCATGGTGATGGCGAAGAACTGCACCGAGCCGATGCCGAGAATCGCCAGCGGCAGGATCGACAGCAGCACGGTGAGCGAGGTCGCCACCGTGCGCGAGAGCGTCTGGTTGATGCTGAGATCGATCACCTGACGCAGCGGCATCACCTTGAACTTGCGCAGATTTTCGCGGATGCGGTCATAGACCACGACCTTGTCGGTGACCGAGAAGCCGATCAGGATCAGCAGTGCGGCCAGCGCGTCCTGATCGAACGGCAATTGGAGCGCCGCATAGAATCCGATGGTCTTGGTGGCGTCGAGCACCAGGGTCGCGACCAGCCCGATACCATATTGCCAATCGAACCGGAACTAGATCCAGGCCAGGATGCCGCACAGGGCCAGCACGGTGGCGAGGATGCCGGCGTGCGTCAGATCGGCGCTGACCTTGGGGCCGACCACGTCCAGGCTGCGGATGGTGGCACCGGGGAAATTGTGGTCGAGCAGCGCCTGGATCGGCTGGCGAATGGTTTCGGCCTTGGCGTCGGCGGTCAGCTTGACCTGCGCATCGTGATCGGACCCCGTACCCACGCCCAGACTCTGCACTGAAACCTCGCCCAGCCCCAGCGTCTCGAACGCGGCGCGCAGTTTGGCCGAATCGGCCGTTTCGGTGAAGCGCAACTCGACCAGCACGCCGCCGCGGAAATCGATCGTGTAGTTGAGCCCCGGATAGAAGAACAGGATGACGGAGGCGAGGCTCAAAATCGCGGACAAGATGACCCCGGCGAACCGACCGCGCATGAAGGGGATCTGGGTGTTCTCGGGAACAAGATGCAGAAGGCGCACGGGCTCATCAACTCCTGGAAATTCGATGGCGCGCCCGGCCGCCGCAGCCGGACGATGTTCGGATACCACAAAGTGCCCGGCACCCCAAGCGATCGGTTGGACCGGATCGGGTACCGCGGCTCGCGGCAACCATGACAGATCGCATCGTGCGGCACCATCCTCGACAGCGCATCCGGGACAATTTACGCCGGGCCGATACGCTATACCGTCATCCCAAGCGCCGATAACTCGTCGATCGAACGGAACAACCGCCAAGCAGGAAAATACAGCGTCACGATGGTCCCAGCATCAGGTGCGCTGTGAATGACGACCGACCCGCCGTGCAATTCGATCTGCGCCTTGACCAAAGGCAGACCCAACCCCGCCCCTTCATGCTTGCGTGCCAGACGGTTGTCGATCTGCTGAAACGGG